>NZ_CEEDMJ010000004.1:0-266819 GCF_979255925.1 Kineococcus sp. AC630 | reverse complement strand
ACCCCGCGCCCCGCGCCCGACCTCCCGGCCACCTCGGCCCCCGGTGCCCACGCAGCGATCCGCGTGGGCATCGTGCTCTTCGACGAGGTGGAGGTGCTGGACGCCTGCGGCCCCTTCGAGGTGTTCTGCGTCGCCAACCGCCTCGCTGCCCGCGCCGGGCGACCCGCCCCCTTCGAGGTGGCCCTCGTCGCCACCGGCGGGCGCGGCGCCGGGGCCCCGGGAGCACGGGCACGCGGGGGGCTGCGACTGGGCGCCGACCACCACCTCGACGACGCCCCCACCTGTGACGTGGTCCTGGTCCCCGGCGGCGTGGTGGACGACGTGGCCCGGGACCGGGAGCTGCTGGCGTGGCTGCAGCACAGCCGCCGCCACGCCCGCGTGATCGCCTCCGTGTGCACCGGCGCCTTCGTCCTCGCGGCCGCCGGCCTGCTCGACCACCGCCCCGTCACCACCCACTGGGAGGACGTCGACGACCTGCGCGCCCGCTGGCCCCACCTGGACGTGCGGGACGACGTGCGCTTCGTCGACCACGGCGACCTGGCCACCAGCGCCGGCATCAGCGCCGCCCTCGACCTCGCCCTGCACCTGGTGGCCCGACTCGCCGGTCACGACCTGGCCGCGGCCACCGCACGCCAGATGGACTACGCCTGGCGCCAGGACCCGGACGAGACCAGCACCTCGGCGTGAACGCACCGGGCACGGCGACGCCGGACCCGCGTTCGGCGACCGCGACGGGCCCGGATCAGGGGGTGGGGCGCTTGGCCGCCGCGACGGCGTCCTCGGCCCGCTGCAACAGCGAACGCACGCCGGTGTCGAACGGTGAGCGGCACTCCAGCGGCGTGGCGCGCACGACGGCGACGGTGACGCCGACGTCGGGGTCGTCGCTGCGTCGACCGCGGGTGGGCAGCGGAGTGGGCGGGGTCCAGCCGGTGACCGCACGGGCGAGGCGGGCGGCCTCCTCCTCGTCGAGGCCGGGGAGCACGACGGCGAACTCGTCGGCGCCGAGGCGACCGGCCGTCGCGCTCGGCGGCAGTGCGGCGCGCAGGTGCGCGGCGAAGGCGATGAGGACGGCGTCGCCGGTGGCCAGGCCGTAGGAGTCGTTGACCGCGCGGAAGCCGTCGAGGTCCGTGGCGAGCACCCAGACCGGTTCGTCGTTCTCGGCGGCGGCGGTGAGGGCCGCGGCGAGACGTTCCTGCAGCAGGCTGCGGGCGGCGACGCCGGTGAGCGAGTCGCGGTGCGTGGCCTTCGCGATCTGCGAGGCCCGGTCCCGCAGGGCTCGGGTCGCGGCGCGCAACGACTGCTCGAGCTCGCGGACCGGGGTGATGTCGCGGCTGACGAGGATCGCGCCGACGTAGGCACCGCCGGGGTCGAGGACGGCGGTCGCCGCGCTGTCGACGACGATCTCGCGGCCGGCGTGGGTCGTGATCTGCACCTCCACGCCGTACCAGGGTTCCCCCGCGACGAGCGCCGTCCGCATCGCGTCGTGGTCCGCGGACGTCCCCGTGGAGCGCACCAGGGTGCGGGCGTGACGCCCGGCCACGTCGTGGGCCGTGACCCCGTAGAGCTTCTCGGCGCCCTTGTTCAGGGACAGGACGAGACCTTCGGCGTCGACGGTGACGATCGCGTCGCTGACGTGCTCCAACAGCCCCTCCAGGAGGCGGCGGCTGACGACCCCGGCGTCGCCCGTGGAGACGCGCAGCGCGGTGTGGCGGACCTCGTCGACGCTCCAGGTGACGACGGCCCCGTGGACGAGGCGGCCGAGGGAGTCGTGCAGCTCGACGGGACCGGTGGTCGGGGGGACCTGCCCGAGGACGTCGAGCACGGGAGTGCCGAGGACCTCGGCCGCGGTGCGGCCGAAGACGTTCTCGGCGGCGGTGTTCCAGCCGACGAGGAGCCCGTCGTGGTCGAGCGACCAGGTGGGGTCCGGGAAGCGGTCGAGGAAGCGGCTCGCCACGTCCCGCTGCTCGAGCTGCACCGCGTCGCCCCCTCGTGGAGTCCGTCCGTGACCCCGAGAGGCCCTACCCCTGGAACTTCGGCGGCGGCGCGGCGCGGCGCGAGGGGCTGAACGGGTGGCTCAGGCCCCGCCGTCGGCGTGTTGGCTGGACTCGACGAGCTGCTGGACGCGGGCGACGACGTCGTCGAGGTCGGGGGTGGGGATGCCCATCGAGGAGGAGGCCCAGAGGCCGTCGCCGATGCACTGCACGAGGCGCGCGAGCACGCGGTCGCCGCCGACCTGGACCTCGATGAGCTGGCGCCAGGCCTCGTTGATCGCCGCGTAGGCCGAGACCGTGCGGGTGTCGCCCTCCTGGGCCAGCCGCATGGTGGCGATGATCACCCGGCTCAGCGGGTCCACCACCTCGTCGCCCTGCAGGCCCTCGGTGGCGGAGGTGCGCACGTAGTAGACGGCGGGTCCCTCGGGGGCGGTGCGCATCTGCTCGAGGTCCTCGGCGGCCAGCTTCCGCAGCCGCTCCAGCAGGCCGTCGACGAGGGCGTCCTTGGACCCGAAGTGGTAGAGCAGACCGCCCTTGGAGACGCCGGCCGCGGCGGCGACGGCCTCCAGCGTGGCCGAGCGGGCACCGCTGCCGACGACGATCTCGGCGAAGGCGTCGACGAGGCGGTCGCGCGTCGCGGCGGGGTCACGGGCCATTCGGAGCAGGGTAAACGACTTTGCACTGTACCGTCCGGACGGTACAGTAGAGGGACCACCGACTCGAGGAACGAGAGCATGACCCCGCCCACCCAGCACTCCGCACGCCGTCCCGCCGAGCTCCCGGTGGACCCGGGCGTGCCCGCGACGACGCGTCGGCAGTGGGCGGCGCTCGCGGTGCTGGTCCTGCCCGTGCTGCTGATCTCGATCGACATGACCGTCCTGAGCTTCGCGCTGCCGGCCATCAGCGAGGCGATGGCCCCGACCGGCACCCAGCTGCTCTGGATCGTCGACGGCTACTCGCTGGCGATCGCGGGTCTGCTCGTCACGATGGGCACGCTCGGTGACCGCTACGGCGCGCGGCGGATGCTGCTCATCGGGGGTGCCGGGTTCGGTGTCGTCTCCTTCGTCGCGGCCTTCGCGGACACCGCGACGGCCCTCATCGCCGCCCGGATCGCCCTCGGCGTCTTCGGCGCGACGCTCATGCCGTCGACGTTGTCGCTGCTGCGCAGCACCTTCACCGACCGCGAGCAGCGCCGGACGGCCTTCGCCGTCTGGGCCGGTGGGTTCGCCGCCGGTGGCGCGCTGGGTCCGATCGTCGGCGGCTGGCTGCTGGAGCACTTCTGGTGGGGTTCGGTCTTCCTGCTCAACGTGCCGTTCATGGTCGCGCTGCTGGTGCTCGTGCCGCTGCTCGTCCGCGAGCGCCCCACGGCCGCCGCGCACGGCCGCATCGACGTGCTGAGCGTGGTCGTCTCGATCCTGGCACTGACCGCGCTGGTCTACGGGATCAAGACCCTCGCCGAGCACGGCGTCCAGACGACCCCGGTCGCGACGATCGCCGTGGGCGTCGGGTTGGGCGTCGTGTTCGTGCGCCGGCAGCTGACGCTGGCCGACCCCCTGCTGGACGTCGACCTGTTCCGGTTGCCGGTCTTCCGCAGCTCCGTGCTGGCCAACCTCATGAGCATCTGCGGGATGACGGGGATGCTGTTCGCGGTCTCGCAGTACCTGCAGCTGGTCCTGGGGCTGCGCCCGCTGACCGCCGGGTTGCTGCTGCTGCCGGGTGCCGTGGTGACCTTCGGGTCGGGGCTGCTCGCGGCGCGGTTGGCCCGCCGCCTGCGCCTCGACCTGCTCATCGCGACCGGTCTGCTGCTGGGGATGCTCGGCTACGTGATCATGGCGTTCCTGGGGTCGGGCTCCGGTTCGGGTGCGGCGCTGCAGCTCGCCGTAGCGTTCGTGGTGCTCTGCGCGGGGGCGGGTCTGGCCGAGACGCTGACCAACGACGCGATCCTCTCCGCGGCGCCCGCGGAACGGTCCGGTGCGGCGTCGGCGATCTCGGAGACGGCCTACGAGGTCGGCGCGGTGCTCGGGACGACGGTGCTGGGCAGTGTGCTGAACGCGTTCTACCGCAGCCGGATCGAGGTCCCTGCGAGCGCCTCCGCGGAGCAGGTGTCCGCCGCGCGGGAGACCCTCGGCGGGGCGGTCGAGGTGTCGGCGGCCCTGCCCGACGGATCGGTGCTGCTGGACTCGGCGCGGGCGGCGTTCGCCCACGGTCTGGACGCGACGGCGGTGGCCGGGGCCCTGCTCACCGCGGGTGCCGCGTTGGTCGTGTGGCGTTCGCTGCGGCCGCGCGCGCAGGCCGAGGTGCCGGTCACCACGCGCTGAACCGACCTGGCCCGACCTGGCCCGGAGCTCTCGGGATGTCGACGGCGCGACCCCGTCCTACCGTCGACCCATGCCGAAGACGACGCGATCGGGCAAGCCCGTCGAGAGCGAGTTGCCGAGCACGCTGCAGCGCTCGGACCAGAAGGCCAAGGACACGTTCGCCAAGACCCACGACTCCGCCGAGGAGCAGTACCACGACAGCGGCCGGGCCAACCGGGTCGCGTGGGGTGCGGTCAAGCACACCCACGAGAAGGTCGGGGACCACTGGCAGCCCAAGGAGGACGGCCGGAAGGGCCCGTCGGACCCGCAGTCCGAGGGGAACGTCGACACCCACCGACGCTCCTCGGGCGGGGTCGACGAGCACGCGACGAAGGAGCACCTGCTGGGGATCGCCCGCGAGCTCGACGTCCGCGGCCGGTCGTCGATGACGAAGGCCGAACTGGTCGAGGCGATCCGGAAGGCCAACGACGCGGCGACGGCGAAGGCGCGGGACTGACCTCAGCCGTGCAGGGCGTCGAGGCCGAGGGCCGCTGCGCCGAGCACCGGGTCGGCGGACGCGACGACCGTGCGGGCGAGGGGGTAGTCGGTGCGGACCCGGTGTCCGACGTCGTCGGCGAACGCGGGCTGCCCCCGGAAGATGCCCCCGCCCAGCACGAGGCGCACCTCTTCCGCGGCGGTGACGCCCAACCGGGGCAGGGCCGCCAGCGCGTAGGCCGCTGCCTCCTCGGCGAGGCGGGTGACGAGCGTCGCGGCCACCGCGTCCGCAGGGGCGACGGTGAACACCGCGGGGGCCAGCTCACCCAGACGCGCGATCGGCACGGTCCCGAAGTGGACGGCCTCGATGACCTCCAGCACGCGGGTCGCGCCGAAGTGCGCGAGGACGACGTCGTGCAGCGCGGTCCGCGGCCCACGCCCGTCGGCGTGGCGGGCGGCGGCGCCCAGCGCTGCGGTGCCAAGTTGCTGGCCGCCTCCCCAGTCCCCCGAGAGGGTCCCGAGGGACGGGAACCGCACGCTGCGGCCGCGGTGCACGGCGACGGCGTTGATCCCCCCACCGCAGACGACCGCCACCCCGTCACCGCCGGAACCGCTGCGCAGCACCGCGAACGCGTCGTTGTCCACGGTCGTCGCGGCGGCCCAGCCCCGTGCTGTCAGCGCGGCGGTCATCTCCGCCCGTTCCCGGGGCAGGTCGACGCCGGCGAGGTAGGCGGCCGTCCGCAGCACGTGGGAGTGACCGGGGTGCAGGCCGGCGGCGGCGAGGGCCCGGACGACGAGGGCCTCGATGCCGTCGACCGCGGCGTTCAGTCCGACCGCGTGCGCGGACAGCCCAGCGCCCCGGGCCCGGGCCCGCACCCGACCGTCGGTGTCCACGACGGCGACGTCGGTCTTGCTGTTCCCCCCGTCGACCGCCAGGACGACGCCACCGCTCCGGCTCACCTGGTCCACGCGAGGAAGGGGGCGTTGGCGGCCAGCAGCCGGTCGGTCAGCTGCTCGGCGAGGTGGTGCTGACCCACCAGCGGGTGGGCCAGCAGGGCGCGCAGGACCCGGTCCCGTCCGCCGCGCACCGCGGCCTCGACGGCCAGTTCCTCGTAGGCCGAGGTGTGGGCGATGAGGCCGGCGAGCAACGGGTCCACGGAGCCGACCGGCAGCGGTACCGGGCCGTCGGTGGTGACGGTGCAGGCGGTCTCGATCACGGCCTCGTCGGCGAGGAACGGCAGGGTGCCCCGGTTGCGGACGTTGACGACCTGCCGACCGAGCCGCGGGTCGTGCGGGGCGCCGAGGAGGGCGGCCACCAGCTGCAGGGCGGCGAGGGAGTAGTGCCGCCCGCCGCGACGGGACAACTGCTCCGGTTTCGTCGTCACCGTCGGGTCGCGGTAGATCTCGAGGAGCTCGGATTCGACCGCGCTCACGACGTCGGCCCGCGGCGGCTCCTGCTGCTGCTCGGCGACCACCACGTCGTGGGCGTGGAAGTAGCGCAGGTAGTACGACGGCAGCGCCCGCTGCAGCCGGAGGTGCTCGGGGGTCTCGCGGAACACCTCGGACAACTGCTCCACGTGGTCGTCCAGCAGCCCGGGCAACCGGTCGACGCCCGCGACGCTCACGGCCGTCTCCCAGCTGAGGTGGTTGAGACCGACGTGGCGCAGTTCCACGTCGTCGGGGTCCACGCCCAGGACGCCGGCCACGTTCCGCTGGGCGTTGACGGCGACGTTGCACAGGCCGACGGCCCGGTGCCCGGCGTCCAGCAGGCTGCGGGTGACGATGCCGACCGGGTTGGTGAAGTCGACGATCCAGGCGTCGGGACCGGCGACGGCGCGGACCCGCTCGGCGATCTCGAGGACCACGGGCACGGTCCGCAGTGCTTTCGCGAGCCCGCCCGCCCCCGTCGTCTCCTGGCCGAGGCACCCGCACTCCAGCGGGAACGTCTCGTCGCTGCGCCGTGTCCGCTGCCCGCCGACGCGCAACTGGACGAGGACCGCCTGCGCGCCCTCGGCGCCCTCCTCCAGCGAGGTGGTCGTCCGGATGCGGGTGTCGGCGCCGCTCGCCCGGGCCATCCGCCGGGCGAAGCTGCCGACGACGTCGAGCCGTTCGGGATCGGTGTCGACGAGGACGAGTTCTTCGACCTGCAGGCCGGTGCCGGCCCGGGTGGCCGGGTTCACCAGACCGTCGACGAGTTCCGGTGTGTAGGTCGACCCACCACCGACGACAGAGAGCTTCATCCCTTGGCTCCAGACAACTTGATTCCCTCGATGAACGACTTCTGGGCGGCGAAGAACAGCAGGACGACCGGGACCATGACGAGGACGGTGGCCGCCATGGTGAGGTTCCACTGCACCTGGTGGGTGCCGCGGAACGAGGCGAGACCGAGCGACAGGGTCCAGTTCGCCGGGTTCTCCCCGGTGTAGAGCAGCGGACCGAAGTAGTCGTTCCAGGTCCGCAGGAAGGTGAACAACCCCGCGGCGGCGATCCCCGGCCGCGCCATCGGCACGACGATGCGCAACAGGACCCCGACCTCGGACGCTCCGTCCAGCCGGGCCGCATCGAGGTAGGACTGCGGGATCCCCACGAGGAACTGGCGCAGCAGGAAGATGCTGAACGCGTCCCCGAACAGGTTCGGCAGGATCAGCGGCCACAACGTGCCGGTCAGACCCAGCTTCGCCCACATCACGTACATCGGGACGGCGATGACCTGCGGCGGCAGGAGCATGGCCACCACGACGAGGTGGAAGCTCCAGATGCGCCCCTTCCAGCGGAGTTTCGCCAGGGCGTAGGCGACGGGGACGCTGGAGACCAGCATGGCGGCCGTGGCCAGGACGGAGTACGTCACGCTGTGCCAGAGGTAGGACAGCATCGGCGCCCGGCGGAACACCTCGACGAAGTTCCCCGGGTGCCAGCTGCGGGGCCAGAGGTCCCCCGTCAGGGCCTGCTGGTCGCTCGTGAACGCCGTGAGGAGCACGAACACCAGCGGTGCGGTGAAGCCGATCGCCATGGCGATCGCAGCGGCGTGCAGACCGCACCAGCTCAGCACCTCGGCGCGGCTGACGCGACGGCGCGGAACACGCACGGGAGTCGGACGCTGTGCCTGTACCTGGGTCCCGAGTGTCGTCACGTCAGTCCTCCTCGCCCACGCCGGCGGCGCGCAGCCGGCGCACCAGGAACACGGTGAACACCGCCGAGACCGCGAACAGGACCATCGCCATCGCCGATGCGTAACCCATGGTGTAGGTGTGGAAACCCTTCTCGTAGAGCCACATCGGGTAGGTCAACGTGGAGTTGTCCGGGTACCCGATCGAGGTCGAGCTCCCCACCGCGTCCGAGGAACCCGAGGCCACCGCCCCGGCGACCACGGCCTCGGTGAAGTACTGCAGTCCCGTGATGACGGAGTTCACGACGGCGAACACCATGACAGGCGAGATCGAAGGCAGAGTGATGTGCCACAACCGCGCGAACGGGCCGGCTCCGTCCAGCGCGGCCGCCTCGTAGTACTCCACGGGAACGTCGAGCAATCCCGCCAGGAGGACGACGACGACCTCCCCGGAGGACCACAGGGCGAGGACGGTCAACGCAGGTTTGGCCCAGCTCGGGTCGCTGAACCACGCCGGGCCGTGCACGCCGAACGCGTCCAGGAACTGGTTCACCGGCCCAGTCCCGGGGTTGAACAGGAACACGAAGGCCAACGCCGCCGCCACCGGTGGGGCGAGGGCCGGCAGGTAGAACAGGGTCCGGTAGATCCCCGCACCGCGGCGGATGCGGGACAGGACCAACGCCGCCAGCAGCCCGTACCCGACCCTCGCCACCGTCACGGCGAGGACGAGGTAGGCGGTGTTGCGGGCCGCGACCCGGACGAGCGGGTCCTTGGTGAAGAGGAAGACGTAGTTGCTGACCCCCGCCCAGACCGGATCGTCGATGAGGTCGAACCGGGTGAGGCTGTACCAGGCCGTCGCGACGAGCGGGTAGACGAAGAACACACCGAACCCGACGACCCACGGCGACATGAACCCGAACGCGACGAGACCGCGACGCAACCGGGGTCGCTCGTGCAGTGCGGGTCGTACGGGCAACCCGATCGAGGTCGTCACTGCTGCAGCGAGAGGTCGTCGGTGATCTGCTGGTCGACGCCCGCGAGCCCGGCCTTCAGATCGGTGACGCCCCCGGTCTGCCACTTCTCCGCGAAGTCGGTCGCGGTCTTGAGGAACGCCCCGCCGTTCGGCGTCGTCGGCAACGAGCTCGAGTTCGGGTTCTGGAACGCGTCGAGGAACGGCGTGAACTCCGGTCCGGCCTGCAGGTCGGGGGATTTCAGTGCGTCGGTGGTGGTCGGGATGTTCTTCAGTCCGTTCGCCAGGTCGACCAGCGGCCCGGACTCGGTGGCGAGGTACTTGACGAGTTCCCAGGCCGCACCGGCGTTCTTCGCCCCCTTGGGGATGCCGATGATGTTCCCGCCGATGTCGCTCGAACCGTAGGTGTCCAGGCGATCGTCGGCCACCGGCAGCGGAGCGGTGGCGAACTTCAGGTCAGGGGCCTGGCGCTGGACGAACCCGGAGCGGAACTCGCCGTCGAACATCATCGCGATCTGACCCGTTTGGAAGGCGTTGTCGGCCGAGTACTTCTGACCCGCGGACGCCGTGAACGCCGTGATGGCGTCCTGGCCGTAGAACTGCGTCATCTGCTGCTGCCAGGTGAAGAGGCCCGTCCAGCCCGGGCTCGAGGCCAGGCTGGAAGCGCCCCGCTCGTCCTGCCACTGCGCACCGAACTGCGGGGCCCAGACGTCGAGGCGGTTGTTGTAGAACCCGATGGTGGGTACGAAACCCACCACCTTCAGCGAGCCGTCCGGATTGCGCTGGGTGAGCTTCTGGGCATCCGCCGCGAGCTCGGACATGGTGCGGGGTGGAGACGTGATCCCGGCCGCGGCGAACAGGTCCTGGTTGTAGTAGAGACCGTAGTCGTCGGCCAGCAACGGCATGGCGCACCGGACACCGTCGTGCTCAGTGTAGTCCTGGACAGCCTGCGGGAACATGCCCAGGTTCACGTCGTCGCGTTCGAGGTAGGACGAGAGGTCGGTGAAGGCACCGCTGGAGCAGTACTGACCGAGCGCGTTGGCGTTCCCCGAGATCGCCACGTCGGGCGCGGTCCCACCCCGGACGGCCTGGGAGATCTTGTCGTCGTCCTGGTTCCCCTCGCTCTTCACGGTGATGTTGGGATGGGCCTGGTGGAACCCGTCCAGGACCTGGTTCAGGGCGTCGAGTTCCGCGTCGGTGAAACCGCTCCACACGGTGATGGTGACGTTCTCGTCGGTGGCGGGGGCTGAGGACGGGCCGGACCCGGAACCGGACCCCACGCCGGAACAACCGGCGAGGGCCAGCACGGCGACAGCCGAGACGGCGAGCTGGGAGAGCGGGCGACGGCGCACGGGAACCTCCGGTGGCGAGGGGGAAGAGGGCAGGAACGAGCGCAGGGCCGACTCCACAGGGGTGTGGCGGGCTGCTCTGCTGGTACGTGGTGCCTGACTGCGGGCGTGCCTCTCGACCCAGGAGGGGCCGAGGTTCAGGAGCCGGGGACGGGTCGGGTAGACCCTCCGGCGAAGTGGCACTCCCGCGCCGGGACGAGTGCGGCCTGGACGGCACCGATCCGCACCGAGTCGGCCTCCGGCCGGGCCGTGACGAGCACGACGTCCGGGGCGACGAGGTCGGACAACGCCGCCGCGACGTGGGACCGGAGAACGGGGCCTCCGGTGGAGCAGATCGATCCCCCGAGCACGACGAGTTCGGGGTCGAGCAGGCTGACGACGGCGACGAGTGCCGACGTGAGCCGCCGGGCCAGGTCGGCGATGAACTCCTCGTCCCCGGCGACCCCCCGCTTCACGGCGTCCACGGCGTCCGTGGCGTGCATCCCGTGGGCGGCGGCGAGAGCGAGGACCGCCCCCTCGGTCACGAGGTCCCCGAACCGGTGACCACCGGGCAACGTGCCGCGGCGGGCGAGGTCGGGGACGAGGGTGAAGCCGATCTCGCCTGCGCCCAGGGTGGCGCCCCGGACGAGTTCGCCGTTGACGACCACGGACGAGCCGACGCTGACGTCGGAGACCCAGAGCAGCACGATGTCGCGCGCGCCGCGGGCGCTCCCGTGCGCGAGTTCGTCGAGGGCGACGAGGTTGACGTCGTTCTCGATCGTGAACGGCACCGGCAGGACCGCCCGCACCGCGGTGAGGAGGTCCCAGCCGACCCAGTCCGGCAGGTCACCGGCGTAGCGCAGGTGCCCGGTCGCGGGATCGACCGATCCGGGCGTTCCCACGACGACGTGCGCGAGGTCGGTCAGGGCGATGCCCGCCGTCCGGCAGGCGGCCTCGAGGGCGGCCACCAGAGCGGTCGCGGGGTCGCCGTCGGCCGCGGGCTGGTGCTGGAGAGCGCGGGTGCTACCGCGCAGGTCCACGACCTCGACGTCGATCCCGCGGCGGGTGACGTCGACGCCGGCCGCGAACCCTGCGTCGGCGCGCAGGCCCCAGAGCTGGGCGCGCGGTCCAGGACCGACCTGCCGGTGTCCCAGCCGCTCGACGAGACCGGCTGCCTCGAGACGGGTCAGCAACTGCGTCGTGGCGGGTTTGGAGAGACCGACGAGTTCTTCGAGCTGGGACCGCGACACCATCGGGTGGTCGAGGAGGACGTCCAGCGCCGCTCGGTCGTTGAGCACCCTCAGCGCGCTCGGGCTGCCGGTCACGTCCACCTCCGCTCGAATCGACTGGGAACTTACCTATCGATTCCGGGAAGTTAACCGCCCCGTGCGCAGGCCGTCAAGGGTCCGGTGCGTCGAGGTCAGGCGCGGCCCAGCAACGGGGCCGCGCACCGGCGGTGGGCGGCCTCGACCTCGTCGAGCTGCGCCTGGGCGCGGTCGGCCAGCCCGCGGACGGGGTGGGTCCAGTCGGCCTGCTCACCCGCGACGAGCTCACCGAGCAGGCGGGCGGCGACGGCGCGCCGGTGCAGGCTGCCGAGCACGTCCTCCAGGGCGAGCAGACCTTCGACGACCGACTCGCGGGTCGGGTGGGTGGGGATGACGCTCGCCACCCGGTCGACCGCGGGGACGCGCTGCAGCAGCGGGCTGAGGCGGCCCGCGTAGGCGGAGAGCCAGCTGAAGCCGACGACGGCCCAGTCGGTCGAGGCGCCGAGGCGCCGCATGGCGGTGCGCAGGGCGGCGCGGTCGGCGGCCACGTCACGGCGGACCCGGAGCAGGGTCGTGCGCTCGGCGATGAGCGCGTCGGAGGCGGCAGCGCGACGCAGCTGCTCGGCGACGCCGGTCACGGCGGCGAGCTGCTCGTTGAGGTAGGCGCGCAGCGCCGGATCGGCGGCCCCCTGGGCCGATCGGCGACCTGACAGCAGGGCGACGGAGGGGATCTGCAGCACAGGAGGACGCTAACCCCCATGGAGTTCCTGCGCGCCCTCCCGGTGTTGCCCGTCCACGACCTCGACGCCGAGCTCGCCTTCTACGAGGCCCTGATGTTCCACGTGCAACACCGCGAGGACGACTTCGCCGCCCTGCAGCGCGATGCGGTGCTGTTCGGTCTGCGGTCGGTCGAGGTGGCGGTCCCGCCGCCGGGCCTGTCCTGGCAGCTGGAGGTGGACGACGTCACGGCCGTGCTGGCGCTGGCCCTGGAGGCGGGACTGGTCGTGGCCGAGGAACCGCAGCGACGCGGCGGCGAGTGGACGCTGCGGCTGCAGACCCCCGCCGGGTACGAGCTCGTCCTGGAGGGGCCGGCCGGCTCCCCGCTCGAACCGGACGTCCGTGCCCTGGCGCTGGCCCTCCCGGAGGTCGTCGAGCTGGTCGACTCCACGGGGCGGACGGAGTTCCGCCGCGCCGGCGGGGCGTGGCTGGTGCGGTTGTCGGCGGGCGTCGCCGAGGTCCACGTGCAGGGGGTGACGCGCGTGGAGCTGGCGACGGCGAGCGCCGACCACGTCGAGGAACTGCTCCGCTCGGCGTGGGAGGAGAACGGTCCCCCGCCCGCCGAGGTGGGACGTCTGAGGACAGAGTGACGTGTGTGACTCTGCGTGGTCGCGCTCGCCGGTGACCTGCGACGTTCGGGTCGAGTGGGCCCTCGATGTGACGTAGCGTGCTGATTCGGTTACACATTCGCACACAGCTGGGGGATCGCATGGACGGCGCGCAGGGCGGCATGCTCATGACCGAAGGACCGGCGGTGGACACCACGGTCACGCTCATGCCCACGACGACGACGTCCGGTACCGCGGCCGTCTGGCACACCGGCACCGTGCGCTCCTGGACGGCGGGAGCCGCCGGCCTCGTCATCACCAGCCACGTCAGCGCGACCCCCGACACCGTCGAAGCCCTCGACGGCCAGCGCGTCTGGGTCAGCACCGACGCCGGCGACTCCGGCTCCGTCACCCCCCACGCCGTCTTCCAGGCCGTCGCCCAGGCCCACCGCGACGACGAACTCGCCCTCACCGGCGTCATGCTGCTCGCCTCCGAGACCCGACGAGGCGCCGTCCGCGCCCCCGCCTCCGTCCCCGCGCACCTGACGATGGCCGAAGGCGTCGCCGACGTCCGCACCATCGACTACTCCCGCACCGGCATGCGCATCGAAGGCGCGATGGACATGCCCGCCCACACCGACGTCGACGTCTCGCTGGAACTCGGCGACGGGTTCGAGGTGCACGCCCGCGGCGAGGTGCTGCGCGTGGACGAGGAGTCCGGCGAGGCCGTGGTGCGCTTCGTCGAGCTCGAGGAGGGCGCGGCGCAGGCGCTGGAACGCAGCGTGCTGAGCGAGCTGGCCAAGCAGTCGCGCAGCTGAGTCACCCCGCAGCGCCCGTCGGTCCCCCGGACCGGCGGGCGCTTCCGCGTCCCCGGGCGCTGACCCTGACAACCTTTCCCCCTGCTGCGGCGTCGGGGCAGTGTGATCAGGGACGAACAGGGCGGTGGACGTGCACCACGAACGTGACGACGCCTTCACCGCGTGGGCCCGGGGTGCCGTTCCGCAGCTGGAACGCATCGCCCGGCTGCTCGCCGGGGACGCGCACGCCGGTCAGGACCTCGTGCAGGACGTCCTGGAACGGATGTACCCGCGGTGGGGCCGCATCGACGACCCGGACGCCTACGCCCGGCGGTCCCTCACGCACGCCGTCACCTCCCGGTGGCGCTACCGCGCGCGTCGTCCCGAAGCGGCGTGGGACACCGACCGCGACGTGGCCGACGCCCGATCGGGGACAGCGACCGTGGAGCACCGGCTCGACCTGCTGGCCGCGCTGGCGCAGCTGCCCGCCCGCCAACGGGCCGTGGTCGTCCTGCGCTACCTCGAGGACCGCACCGAACACGACGTCGCCGACCTCCTCGACGTCAGCGTGGGCACGGTCAAGAGCCAGACCGCGCGGGCCCTGACCCGGCTCCGGTCGGCCGGACTGCTGGAGCCCGCCACCTTCAACCCCGGGAGCACGCGATGAACCAGGACCTGCTGGACCCCGACGCGTTCCGGGCCTCGCTCCGCGCCGCCGCCGGGCCCTCGTCGCCGCCCGACGACCTCATCGACCGGGCGCGCACCGGGGCGCAGCGCCGCAGTCGGCGCCGGCGCCGGGTCGTGCTCGCCGGTGGGGTGGCGACCGTCGTCGTGGCCGCGGGCGCGGTCCTCGCCACGTCGCTGCCCTCGCTCGACCCCGCGCCCAGCACCCGACCGACGACCCCGGCCCTGACCCCGGAGGAACGGCAGCAGCGGGCCCAGAACGCCTACGACGGCGCACTGGCCGCAGCGCTTCCGGGGTTCGGCGGCGTGGTGACCCCGACGGTCTGGGGCGGGGGGGACGGACCGACGAACGGGTGGCAGGCGAGCCTCGACGACGACATCGCGACCCCGGCGACCACCCTGGACCTCGACGTGACCTCCGCCGGCGACGTCCCGGCCGGGACGTTCCCCACCTGCGGGAGCACCGACCACGACCGCGGCCTCAGCATCGACTCCTGCACCTCGCGGTTGCTCACCGACGGCACCCGCGTCGACAGCGGGGTCCTCACCATCTCCTTCGGCCTCCAGGAGGAAGGGCAGGACTTCCACGAAGCCAGCACGACCACTCCGTTCGCCACGGCCACCACCCCCGACGGCGTCAGGGTCACCGCTCTCAGCGGTGTCGACCTGGGCTCCGTCACGCTCGGGACCACGCTGCCCGCGGACTCGCCCGTGACGGTGGAGTCGTTGCGGGCGTTGGTCTCCGACCCGCGGTTGCTGCACCTGCAGGACTGAGGGCCGGGCATCCTGGTGCCGTGAGCGACGTCGCCCCAGCGCCCCCCGACCGTCCGGCGGTCGTCCGGCAAGGCCTCTCCGTCGCCCTCGCGACCGGGCTCTACGGCGTCAGCTTCGGGGCCCTCAGCGTCACCAGCGGACTGAGCGTCCTGCAGACCTGCCTGCTCTCGCTGCTGCTGTTCAGCGGCGGGTCGCAGTTCGCGCTCGTCGGGGTGCTCGGGGGTGGCGGGAGCGTCGGGGCGGCGGTCGCGGCGTCGTCGCTGCTGGGGCTGCGCAACGCGCTGTACGGGTTGCAGCTCAACCCGACGCTGCGACCGCGCGGCTGGCAGCGGTTCGTCGTGCCCCAGCTGACGATCGACGAGTCCACGGCCGTCGCCGTCGCCCAGACAGCACCGGCGTTGCGGCGGGTCGGTTTCTGGGTGACGGGGCTCGGCGTCTACGTCGGGTGGAACGTCATGACCCTCGTCGGTGCGCTGGCCGGCAACGCCCTCGGCGACCCGAAGCGCTTCGGCCTGGACGCGGCTGCGTCGGCGGCGTTCGCCGGGCTGCTCTGGCCGCGGCTGCGCGCGCGGGAACCCGTCGCGATCGCCGTCGTGGGCGCCGTGCTCACCACCGCCCTCGTCCCCGTCGTCCCGCCGGGGCTGCCGGTGATCGCCGCGGCGCTCGCGGGCTCCGTGCTCGCGTGGTGCTGGCGCGGGAAGGCTGCCGCGTGAGCGTCTGGGTGGCCGTGCTCGCGGCCGCGGCGATCGCGTTCGCCGCCAAGTTCGCGGGCTACGTCGTGCCGCCGGCGGTCCTCGAGGAACCCCGCGTGCGTCGGGTCACGGGGGTGCTGCCCGCCGCGTTGCTGGCCTCGCTCGTCGTGCTGCAGACGTTCACGACCGGACCGCACCTCGTCCTCGACGCCCGGGCCGCGGGACTCGCCGTCGCGGTGGTCGCCCTGGTCTGCCGGGCGCCGTTCATCGTCGTCGTGGTGCTCGCCGCCGTGACCGCGGCGGGGTTGCGCGCCCTCGGGTGGGGCTGATCCGGGTGCGGCCTGGGATGGTCGGGGGGTGAACGACAGCGAAGCCATCGAGCTCTACTACGACGACTTCGCCCCGCACTACGTGCCGGGCTGGCGGTCGCTGGAGCACTACGGCCCCCTCGTCGCGGACTTCCTGCTGCGTGAGGTGACCCCGGAGTGCCGCGTCCTCGACGTCGGCTGCGGGCCGGGGCAGCTGACCCGCGACCTCGCCCCCGACGTCCACGTCACGGGCACCGACCTCTCCCCCGGCATGCTCGCGGAGGCGAACCTCGGCCGGCCCGACGGTCGCTACGAGCAGCACGACTTCCACGACCCCCTGCCCGGTTCCTGGGGACGCTTCGACGTCGTCGTCGCCGTGGGGTGCCTGGAGTTCTGCCGCGACCTGCCCGCGACGCTGGGCAACCTCGCCGACGCGTGCGCGCCGGGGGCGCGGGTGCTGGTCGGGATCGTCGAGGACCGCACCACGCCGGGCAGTTCGCGGCGCGCGTTCTCCGAGGACGGGCTGCCCGGGATCGACATGCACGCCTACGACGCCACCGCGCAGCTCGCGGCGATCACCGCAGCGGGGTTGTCGCCGTGGTCGTACCGGTTCGTGCCGGCCTGGCGACACGACGAGTATTCCTACGTCGTGCGCTACGGGTTGTGGGAGCTGCGCGCGGACGGCGACGGAGCGCCCAGGGTGTCGTAGTCGACGAGCCGTCCCTTGCCGGCCCGCTTGGCCGCGTACATCGCGGCGTCGGCGCGACCCAGGAACTCCTTGGCGTCGAGGGTGGGTGCCTGCCCCGGTAGGTGCGCCAGCCCGACGCTGACCCCGACGGTGATCGCCGTGCCGGCGATCTCGTGCCGGCCGGCCAGCACCGCCTCGGCCCGCTTCGACACCTCGCCCACGCTGAGCCCGCTCTCGACCAGCAGGGCGAACTCGTCACCGCCCAACCGGGCCAGGGTGTTGCCCGGCTGGATGATCGGCTGCCAGTGCTGCGCCAGCGCCACCAGCACCTCGTCACCCGCGGCGTGGCCGAGGGTGTCGTTGACGCTCTTGAAGTCGTCGAGGTCGAAGAGCAGGACGGTCAGGGCCCGACCGGTGCTGCGGTGCAGGTCCAGGGCGTGCCCGAGGCGGTCGGCGAACACCGCCCGCGTCGCCAACCCGGTCAGGTGGTCGCGGGTGGCGAGGCGACGCAGTTCGGCCTCGCGCGCGAAGGCCCGTTCGCGCAGCTTCTCGGCGACCAGGATCTGACCGAGCAGGGCCGCCAGCAGGTCCAGCAACGGCTGCAGTCCCCGCACGGTGGCCGGGTCGAGCTCCTGCGGGTGGAAGCCGCAGACGGTTCCGAAGACCTCGACGTCGGTGCGGATCGCCGCTCCCACGTAGGCGCGGACACCCCACTCCCGGACCGCGGGCCGGTCCGCGTAGGCGGGCACGAGGAGGGTCGCTCCGGTGGAACCGGCCTCTCCCTGCGTCATCGCCTCGCACAGCGACCCCCGCCAGGGGACCCGGTCACCGTTGACCGAACCGTGGAGGTGGTCGCGGACCTCGAGGAGGACCTGTTCCTCCCCGTCGCGGCGGGTGACCGCCCACATCCCCAGCGGGAGGTGCTCCTCGAGGTGCTCCAGCACCCGGGACGCGGCCTCGGCGAAGGAGAGCAGGGTCGAGGAGGCGTCCTCACCCACCGCGGTGCACGTCATGGGGTCTCTTCGACCGGCCGGGGCCCCTCATTGAGCCCCGGCCACCCGGGTGCTCCGCGTGAGGGTGAACTTCGGGGTCCGGGCGACCTGGCGGGTGGGACCGACGACGCGCTCGAGCTCGCCGCGGTAGGTGAGGTGGGAGTTCCAGACCGTGAGCAGCGTCCCGCCGGGCGCGAGCACGCGGGCCGCCGCCCGGAACACCTTCGAGGCGATCGCCGCGTGGACCGTCGCGCCCGCGTGGAAGGGCGGGTTCAGCAGCACCAGATCGACGCTGCCGTCGGGGATGCGCGCACCGGCGTCGTCGCGGGTGACGGTGACGGCGACCCCGTTGGCCGCGGCCGTCAGCTCCGCGCTGACGACGGCGTCCGCGGACTCGTCGGTGGCGAGGACCCGGGCCGCGGGGAACGCCCGGGCGGCCGCGGCGGCGAGGAGTCCGGTGCCGCAGCCGAGGTCGAGGACGGTGCCGGGATCCGACCGGGCCACGACGTCGAGGTGCTCCAGCAGCACCCGCGTCCCGATGTCGATGCCGGCGCCCGCGAACGCCCCGCCCACCGCGCAGGCCCAGAGCCCGACGTCGTCGTGGTGGACCCGGCGGGGCGCGGCCTCGGCGACGTCGTCGCGGGGCCCGGACGCGCGCAGCACCCGGGCCTTCTGCCGGCCGAGGCTCGCGTCCACCTCCGTGAACGCGTGCCCGAGGACGTCGTTCATCCCGCGCGTCATGTGCTTGACCCGACCACCCGCGAACACGCGGACGTCCGGGGCGGCGTGCCGGGCGATGAGCCGTGCGGTGGCGTCGAGGGCTTCGAGGCTGCGCGGCAGCTTCACCAGCACCACGCCCGCGCCGGCCACCAGCGCGGCGTCCGGCACGGGGTGGGAGCGGAACCCGTCCAGGCCGAGGGTCGCGGCGTTCGCGGCGAGCGCGAGCTCCCCCGACAGCCGGTCCTGGTGGACGCGGACCCGCTCCGGGTGGTGGCCCGCGAGCGCACCGAGGGTGATGGCCCCGTAGTCGTCGCCGATCACCGCGACGTCGGCGCCCGCGAGCGCCGGAGCGGCCTCGTCGAGCAGGAGCCGGTCCGCCGCGTCGACCGCGACGAGTTCGGGCGCCTCGATGTCGGGCCGGCGCCGGAGGACGTCGAAGACGGGCGGGATCACCGCGTCAACATAGTGGGCGGCCTGTCCCGCGCGGAAACAACACTTTCCGCCCTCAGAAGGCCCCTTCGAGGGCGGAAAGTGTTGTTTCCGCGAGACCTCAGGACCCGGTGGACTCCGGCTGCTCGGCCCACCACGCGCGCAGCTCCTGCTCCGCGACCTCCGCCCCGAGCGGGCCGCGGTCCATCCGCAGCCCCAGCAGGTGCTGGTAGGCGCGGCCGACGACGCGGGAGGGTCCGATGCCGAGCAGCGCCATGATCTGGGTGCCGTCGAGGTCGGGGCGGATCGAGTCGAGCTCCTCCTGCTCGCGCAGGCGGGCGATCCGGGTCTCGAGGTCGTCGTAGGCGTCGGAGAGGCGCTTCGCCTTGCGGGCGTTGCGGGTCGTGCAGTCGCTGCGGGTCAGCTTGTGCAACCGCGGCAGCAGCGGGCCCGCGTCGGTGACGTAGCGGCGGACGGCGGAGTCCGTCCACTCCCCGTCGCCGTAGCCGTGGAAGCGCAGGTGCAGCTCGGTGAGGCGGGCGACGTTCTTGATGGTGTCGTTGTCGAAGCGCAGGGCCTTCAACCGCTTCGCCACCAGCTTGGCGCCGACGACCTCGTGGTGGTGGAAGCTCACGCCGCCGCCCTCCTCGAACCGGCGGGTGCGGGGTTTGCCGATGTCGTGCAGCAGCGCGGACAGCCGCAGCAGCAGGTCCGGGCCCGGCACCTCGTCGTCGGGACCGGAGCCCTCCAGGGCGATCGCCTGCTCCAGCACGGTCAGGGAGTGCTCGTAGACGTCCTTGTGCCGGTGGTGCTCGTCGATCTCCAGCTGCAGCGCCGGCAGTTCCGGCAGCACCCGCTCGGCCAGGCCGGTGTCCACCAGCAGCCGCAGACCCGCCACCGGGTCGACCGCGAGCAGCATCTTCTCCAGCTCGACCCGGACGCGTTCGGCCGAGACGATGGTGATCCGCTCGGCCATCGCCGTCATCGCGGTCACGACGTCGGGCGCGACCCGCATCTTCAGCTGGGCCGCGAACCGGGCCGCCCGCATCATCCGCAGCGGGTCGTCGGAGAACGACCGCTCGGCCGTCCCGGGAGTGCGCAGGACGCCCGCCGCGAGGTCGGTGAGACCGTCGTGCGGATCGGCGAAGTCCAGCGAGGGCAACCGCATCGCCATGGCGTTGACGGTGAAGTCGCGCCGTGACAGGTCGCCGACGAGGTCGTCGCCGTAGGCGACCTCGGGTTTGCGGGAGTCGACGTCGTAGCTCTCGGAGCGGTACGTCGTCACCTCGACCACGACGTCCTTCTTGCGCGCGCCGATCGTGCCGAAGTCGCGGCCGATCTCCCAGTGCGCGTCACCCCACGCCTTCAGCAGCCGGACGGTGTCGTCGGGGCGGGCGTCGGTGGTGAAGTCGAGGTCGGCGGAGCGGCGACCCAGGAAGGCGTCGCGGACCGGCCCGCCGACGAGGGACAGCTCGAACCCGGCCCGCTCGAAGACGCGGCCGAGGTCGACCAGCAACGGCATGACCGGTTCCAGCGCGGTGATCGCGCGCGTCCTGGCCTGCTCCATCGCCTGCTCGAGGGCGGTCTTCGGATCCGTCGGGGCGCTTCGAGCGAGCGGGTCTGGCAGCACGGGGTGCAAGCCTGCCACGTCTGCGCCCGAAGCCGTGCGCGCTGCTGGCTAGAGTGAGCCGATGGTCAAGCCTGCCCGGGAGCCGCGTCGCCGGCTGCCCACCGTGCAGGAGACGTCCTCGGGTGGGCTCGTCGTCGACCTCTCGACCGGGGTCCCGCGGGCCGCGGTGATCTGCCGCCTCAACCGCGCGGGCCGCCAGGAGTGGTGCCTGCCCAAGGGTCACCTCGAAGGCGAGGAGACCCTCGAAGAGGCCGCGGTGCGCGAGATCGAGGAGGAGACCGGGATCCGCGGCGAGATCGTCGAGGACCTCGGCAGCATCGACTACTGGTTCTCCGCCGACGGCCGTCGCATCCACAAGGTCGTGCACCTGTTCCTGCTCAAGGCGACCGGCGGCACGCTGACCGTGGAGAACGACCCGGACGCCGAGGCCATCGACGTCGAGTGGATCGCGTTCAGCGACCTCGACGCGCGGCTCGCCTTCCCCAACGAGCGTCGGGCCGCCCTCGCCGCGACCGCACGGCTGGGCGAACTGGCGTGACCACCGCATGAGCGGGAACGGCCCGAGCCGGCGGCAGCTGCTCGCCGGTCTCGCGGGCGGTGGTGCCCTGATCGCCTCCGCCGCCCCGGCGCGGGCGAGCACCGCGAAACCCACCCCGAAGGACACCGCGGAGACCACCGCGAGCGCCCTGCCGGCGCGCGTCGTCCTGCTGGAGGTCACCCCGTCGGCCTACTCCGCGGCCGATCCCGCCCGCTCGACGATCCTCGTGCGGGCCCGGGTGGAGAACACCGGGAGCGACGCCCTGACCGGTCTGACGGCCCGGCTCGTCGCGCAGCGCTCGCCGTCGGTGGCCCGTTCCGCCCTCGACGGCTGGGCCCGCGCGTCGGAGCGCACCTCCATCACCCGCTCCTCGGCGAGCTCCGAGGACGTCACCGTCGGCACCGGTGACCTCGCCGCCGGCGAGAGCGTCGAGGTCGAACTGACCCTGCCGGCGGCCGCGCTGGGCAACGGGGTCGGGGCGCACCTCGCGGCCGTCGAGGTCTCCGACAAGAGCGGCAAGGTCGGCGGCGCCCGCACGTTCCTGGTCTCCGCCCCGCAGGGCGTCACGCCGACGCCGTTGACGCTGCTGCTGCCGCTGGTCGCCGGCCGTGACGGCTCGGCGAGCGGGCTCGCGAGCGCCGTCGAGGGCCGCCTCGCGCCGCTGGTCAGCGCCAGCGCCGACCCGCGGGTCGCATGGGCGCTCGACCCGGCCCTGCTGGCCGCGGCCGCGAACGTCACGACGGCGGGGACGAGCGGTCAGCCGACCGCCTCGAGCACCCCGCAACCCACCGTGGACGAGAGCCGGACGGTCTCGGTCTGGCTGGCCGACCTGCGGGCCGCTGCGACCGGCCGCGTCGTCGTCGCCCTGCCCTACGGCGACCCGGACCTCGCCGCCCTGGACCGCTCCGAGGACGGGCCCGACCTGCTGGGACGCTGCGTCGCCGCCGGGGCCGGGGCCTTCGACGACCTCGGCGCGGTCGTGGTCCGCGACGTCGCCTGGCCCGCCGACGAAGCCGCCGACGACGACCTGCTGGCGCTCGCGCTGGGGGTCGGGGCCTCCACGGTCGTCCTGGACGACGCCTGCCTCCCGCCCGACGCGGACCTCACCTACACCCCGGCGGGGCGGGCGAGCGTGACGGTGCTCGACTCCGTCGTCGACGCGGTGGTGGCGGACCGGACGATGTCGTCGGTGCTCGCGGACTCCGTGGACGCCGACCAGGTGGTGCTCGTGCGGCAGCGGCTCATCGCCGAGGCCGCGACGACGACGTTGCAGCGCCCGAGCGACGCGCGCGGTCAGCTGCTGGTGGCCCCGCGCAGCTTCAACCCCGTCGCCGGGGCGATCGAGACGCTCGTCGCCGACGTGGAGGCGTCGGGGTGGGCGAGCTGGCAGTCGCTGACCGACCTCATCGCCACCGACCCCGGGCCGGGGTCGCGCTCCGGGCCGGAGATCGCGGCGGCCACCGCCCGCGCCGCGTTGCCCGCCCGCCACGTCGCCGACGTCGAGTCGGCCCTCACCGAGGTCGACGACTTCTCCAGCGCCCTGCAGACCACCGACGGCCGGCCCGACGCGAAGCTGCTGACCCAGCAGCGGGCCGCGTTGTTGCTGCTGGGGGCGTCCTGGCGGGGACACACCGACGAGCTCCCCGCCGCGCGCGAGACGCTGGAACTGACGGTCGCCTCCCTCACGACGGGCATCAGCATCGCCGGCGGCAGCGTCCGCAACCTGGCCGCCGAACGCAGCGAGCTGCCGATCACGCTGGTCAACGAGCTGGACGTCCCGGTGCAGGTGGACCTCGTGCTGACGCCCCGCAGCCCGCGGGTCCAGCTCGACGCGGTACCCCGTCAGACCGTCCCCGCCCGCAGCCAGCAGCGCGTCGGGGTGCCGGTGCGCGCGCTGGCCAACGGCAGCGTCGTCGTCGAGGCGCAGCTGCGGACCCCCGCCGGCAGCGCGATCGGGGCGCCCGTCGCGGTGGACCTCAACGTCCGCGCCGACGTGGAGAACTGGATCAGCGGGGTCGTCGGCGGTGGGGCGGCCGCGCTGCTCGTGCTCGGGGTGGTCCGCGCCGTCAAGAAGGGCCGGCGGCGCGTCGACGAGGCCGAGCACGCCGACGTCACCCCCGCCCCCACCCCCGCCCACCAGGACGAGGACGAGTCAGCGCCGACGGGGCAGGGGTAGCCGCCGCAACAGCGGCGCGACCAGGTCCTCGAGCTCGCGGACCCGCATCACCCGGCTGAGGGCGACGAAGACGGCCAGGACGACGACCCCACCGACGAGGACGACGGCGACGTCCACCAACCGGCCGCTGCCGAGCGCCCCACCGCCCTGCGCGACGGCGAACCCGGCGGCGGTGGCCACGACGGCGATGATCGCCAGCCGGACGAGCGTCCGCAGCAGCAGGGACCCGTCGACGCCGCCACCGTCGAGAGCGTGGAAGCGGCGGCGCAGGAGGGTCAGGCCGAGCACGCAGCCCACGACGTTGGCGAGGCTCATGAAGGCGCCGATGCCGATCACCTGCCAGCGCGGTTCGAGCACGAAGTAGCAGACGCCGTTGCCGATGGTCGTCACCACGGCGACGACGACCTGCACGACGAACGGGGTCCGGGCGTCCTCGTAGGCGTAGAAGACGCGCTGCACGAGGTAGGTGACGCTGAACGGGACGAGACCGACGGTCATGGCCACGAGGACCAACCCGATCGGGTGGCCACCGAAGAGGGCTCCGGCGATCGACGGCCCGAGGGAGAGGAACGCCGCGGTGGCCAGCGCCCCGGCGGCCGCCACCGTGCGGGCCCCGGAGGAGAAGTCACGCCGGACGGCCGCCACGTCCCCGCGGACGGCCGCGCGACTCAGCCGCGTGAAGAGGGCCGTCACGAGGGACACCGCGACGAGGGAGTGCGGGAGCATGAACAGCAGGTAGGCGTTGGTGTAGGAGTTGCTGGAGGCCCCGTCGATCCGCGCCAACGACAGCGCGTGCCCGGCCGACGTCATGACCTTCGAGGTGGGCACGAACGCGAGCTGCCCCACGAGCACGCCGGCGAAGGTCCAGCCCGCGACCCGGCCGGCGCTGGCCAGGCCCATGCCGCGGAAGCGGAACCGCGGACGGTAGCGGAAGCCGATGCGGTGCAACGGCCAGAGCAGGACGAGCGCCTGCAGGGCCACGCCGAGCGTCGCCGTCCCCGCCAGCAGGGCGATCATCGACGGGGTCCACTGCACCGCGGTCAACCGCTCGCCGTCCGGCACGATCGCGAGGAAGACCAGGATGCCCGCGATGGCCACGAGGTTGTTCAGGACCGGGGCCCACATGAAGGGCCCGAAGCTGCTCTTCGCGTTCAGCACCTGCCCCAGCACCGTGTAGAGGCCGTAGAAGAAGACCTGGGGCAGGCACCAGAACGCCATGGCCGTACCCAACGCGAGCCAGTCGTCGCTCCAGCCGTCGGTGAAGAGGCGCACGACCAGCGGTGCCGCCGCGGTGATGACGACGGTCGCTGCGGCCATCACCAGCAGGGCGAGGGTGACGAGCCGGTCGACGAAGTCCTTCCCGCCGTCGGGCAACCGGAACGCCTTGACGATCTGCGGCACGAGGACGGCGTTGAGGACCCCGCCGGCGACGAGGATGTAGAAGTTGTTCGGCGCCTTGTTGGCGACGTCGAACACCTGACCGCCGACGCCCTTCGCCGTACCGCCGATCGCGGCGACCAGCAGGGCCACCCGCACGAACCCGAGCAACCGCGACACCAGCGTCCCGCTCGCCATCAGCGCGCTCGACCGGGCGAGGGAGTCCCTCGCCGCGGGCTCGTCCGGCGTGGCCGTCGTCTGGTCCTGCGGTGCACTCACACCGACGATGGTGGCGGATCGGTGCGCCAACCGGGTCATCACTCCCCCGTCGCGTCAAGGTCTTCACACGCGGTGACGACTCAGAACAGGTGATGAGCGTCAGGCGGGTCGTGTCGACGGGTGTGCTGACGCTCGCCCTCTTCGCACCGCTCAGCTCCGCGGGCCTCGCCCACGCGGACCCGGCGCTCGCGCCGCGCAGCCAGACCCTCAAGACCCAGGCCGACGCGTTGCGCGCCCAGGTCGAGGCCCTGCAGCTGCGGCAGTCCATCGCCACCGAGGCCTACGACACCGCCGTCGAGGACACCACCACCGCCATCTCGGAGGAGGTCCGGGCGCAGTCGGCGCTCGACGCCGCCACCGGTGACAGCGCCACCGCCACGCAGGACGCGACCCGCCGGGTCCGCTCCCTCTACATGAGCGGCGGCTCCGCGTCGCTGACCGGCGGCATCAGCCGGGTCCTGTCGAGCGGCGACCTGGACGACGTCGACGCCACCGCCCGGGGCGCGCTCCTCGCCCGCAGCGTCGTCGCCGACGACACCACCACCGTCACCGCCGCCGCGACGGCTCGCGCCGGTGCGGCCGCCGCCGAGGCGCACCTGCAGCAGGTCCGCGTCGCGAAGACCACCGCCCAGGCCGCCGCGAAGACGGCGGAGGAGCAGGTCACCACCGCTCTCGCCCAGCAGCGGACGCTGCTGGCGGCGGCCGACACCGCCGTCGCACAGGCCGTCGCGGACGAGGAGGAGCAGGCCCGCCAGGCCGCGCTCGCCGCAGCCGCCCAGCAGGCCGCCGCCGCAGGGGTCGCGGACGCCCGGGCCAGGGACGCCTCCTCGGCCGGGAACGCCTCGTCGGTCGCGGACGCCGTCGCGGGCGCCTCGAGCACGGCCACGGCGGCGATCGCCGCGGCCTGGACCCGCGAAGGCATGTCCTACGTGTGGGGGGCGACGGGGCCGACGACGTTCGACTGCTCGGGCCTCACGCAGTGGGCCTACGCCCAGGCCGGGGTCTCCATCCCGCGCACGTCGCGTCAGCAGTACGCCGGACTCCCGAAGGTCCCGCTGAACCAGTTGCAGCCCGGTGACCTGGTGTTCTACGCCAACGGCAGCGACCCGTCGAGCATCCACCACGTCGCGCTGTACCTCGGCGACGGCAAGGTCCTGCACGCCCCGCACACCGGCGACGTCGTCCGCGAGGCGGGCGTCGCGATGTCCGGCCTCTTCGGCGCCGTCCGCCCCTCGGCCGCCTGACTCAGCGGGACGCGAGGACGGCCAGGGTCACGCTCGCGACGTCCTCGACGACCGCGGCCTGCCAGTCCGGGACGAACTCGCCGGCCCAGGACCGCCAGGACGCTCCCGCGATCGACCCGACGACGGCACCGAACGCCCCGGCGAGCACGGGCAGCGCCACCCGCCGGTGCTCACGACGGGCCAGCGCCACGGCACCCCGGCGCCGGAGGCGATCCGGGCGGGCAGCCCCGCGGCGGACAGCCGGCTCGGGGTGGCGGGCTGCTTGTCCTGGTAGAGCTCGAACCCGAGCCCGGCGAGGGCGAGGACCTTCGCGGGTGAGGACGACCCCGTCAGCGCGGGTCCGGCGAACCCGAGCGAACTGCGGCCGCCGGTGGCCACCCCGAGCAGGGCCGAGCGCGCCACGAGACCGGCGGAGGCCTTCGCGGGCCGGTCCACGACGGCGGTCGAGCCCTGGCGGACACCCGGGTCGACCAGACGCAGCGTGGAGTGCGCGGCGACCCCGAACGCGAGGTGCGGCACGGCGTCGGAGACCCAGTCCTGCGGGGTCCACTCCCGCAGGTCCGTGACCCCGAGGGCGGCGGCGGGCAGGTCGGTGGCGGCCATCGCGGCGGCCCCGGTGACCACCGCACCGACCCCGCGGGGCAGTCGCAGCCCCGCCGCGCGGGCGGTGCCGACGAGCGCACCGACGCCCAGCCCGGCGACGGTGCCGGACAACGCCCCGAGGGCGGTGAGCCGGTTGCCGCGCTGGGCTGCGGACCCACCGACGGGTCGACCGAGGTGATCGGCGAGCGCCTCGACGGTGTCCGCCGGCACGGTGCTGGCGTCACGTCCCCGCCAGGCCATGTCGGCGTAGGTGACGGCGTTCAGGACCGCGGTGCCCACGGCACCGGCGGCGAGTCCACCGAGGAGGCCACGGGAGGTTCGGCTGGAGTTCACGGTCACATGCTCGGTCCCGGGACGCCGGTCCGCGCGCCCGGACCGTCCCGTACCGATCGCGCCCTAGCATGGTGCCCGGGACCGCGCACGCGGCCTCGCGATCACGCACGGGTCACCGGGGGGTACGTCTGGACGGGGTAGGCCGCAACGCGGGCGAGGAGCTCGTGGCCGACCGCTACGCCCTGGACCGGGAGCTGTCGGTCGACACCGAGCTGGGGACGCGGGAGTTCCGCGGTCGCGACCTGACGCTGGACCGGCCCGTCCGCGTCCGCACGCTGCCCGCCGCCGACGCCCGGGCCGAGGAGTTCCTCGACGCCGCCCGCCGCGCCGCCATGATCACCGATCCGCGCATCCCCCGCATCCTCGACGCGGGCACCGACCTGACCACCGCCGACGGCACCGCCACGGTCTTCGTCGTCGAGGAGTTCGTCGAAGGGCGCTCCATGAGCGACCTGCTGCGGTCCGGTCCGATGAAGCCCGCCGCCGTCCGCGCCCTCGTCGGCGAGGTCGCCTCCGCGCTCGACGTCGCCGCCCGCCGGGGACTGCACCACACCCGCCTCACCCCCGACGACGTCGTCCTCGGCCCCGACGGGGTCGTGCGGGTCCGCGGGGTGGGGATCGAGGCGGCCCTCGAGATCGACCCACCTGCGCTCTCCCCGGCCCGCGCGGCGGTGCTGGCCAACCGCGCCGACGCCGTGGCACTCGTCGCGCTCGTCTACGCCGGACTCGTCGCGCGCTGGCCCGCGCTGGAGTCGCTGGCCCCGCACGCCGGCCTCCCGCAGTCCCCCACCGCCGACGGTGAACCGTTGCCGCCCAAGGACATCCGCCCCGACGTGCCGAACGACCTGGACACCTTGTGCAGCGTCACGTTCGGCCCGCACGAGGACGGTCCGCGCGACCCCGCGGAGCTCGCCCTGCAGCTCGCGCCGTGGACGATGGCGCCCTGGGAGGAGACCCTGCGCCGGATGCGCGGCGAGGCCGCGACCAAGGAGTTCCGGGGTCGGCTGAAGAACCGCGACGAGGTGGTCCCCGAGGAGGAGCCGCCCGTCCCGTTCACCCGCCCGCACACCACCGCCCGGCCCCCGCGCGACGACTCCCGCCTGGTGCTGGCCATCGTCGGCGCGGTCATCGTCGTCGGGCTGGTGCTCGCGCTGTGGCAGTTGAGCCGGATCGCCGTGCCCGCCATCCCGACCAGTGCCTCCAGTGCCCCGGCCCCCGCGACGACCTCGGCGCCCGCCGCGACGAGCGCCCCCGCGGTCTCGCCCAGTGCCGCCGCCCCGCCGCCGGTGACGCCGATCGTGCTGCCCGTGGCCTCCATCGCCGCCCTCGACCCGCAGGGCGGCGGGGAGTCCTCGGCGACGGCTCCGCGGGCGGTCGACGGCGACCCGGGGACGGCGTGGGAGAGCCAGCGCTACAACTCCGCGACGTTCGCCGGTCTCAAGGACGGCATGGGCCTCGTGCTCGACCTGGGCGTCGAGGCCGACGTCAGCCAGGTCCAGCTCACCGACGGCGGTGACGGCGGGTCGGTGTCGTTGCTGACGGCCCCCGGCCCGGCCCTCGACGGCTCCACCCCCGTCGCGAGCGCCCCGGCCGGCGGGGCGCAGACGCTGACCCCCGCGCAGCCGGTCCGCAGCCGCTACCTCGTCGTCTGGTTCACCGAGCTCCCGACCACCGACGGCGTCTTCCGGGCCCGCGTGGCCGAGGTCGCCGTCACGGGGACGATCCCCACCCCGGCGCCGTGACCCCGGCGGGAACCGGTGCGCCGGTGGACCCGCGCACCGACGCGGAACTCCTCACCGCGCACGTCGCGGGGGACCCGGAGGCCTTCGGCGAGGTCGTCCGCCGGCACCGCGACCGGTTGTGGGCCGTGGCGCTGCGCACGACGGGCGACCGGGAGGAGGCCGCCGACGCCGTCCAGGACGCCCTCGTCTCGGCCCTGCGCGCGGCCGACCGGTTCCGCGGCGAGTCCGCCGTCACGACGTGGTTGCACCGGATCGTCGTCAACGCCTGCCTCGACCGGGCCCGGCGCAGGGCCGTCCGCCCGACCCGTCCCCTCGAGGAGGAGGTCGGTCCCGGCGGGGACGAGAGCGCCCGCACCGGGGCGGCGCTGGCCGTCGTCCAGGACGCGACCCCGCACGTCGAGGCCGGGCTCGACGTCACCCGCGCCCTCGCCCGCCTCCCCGAGGCCCAGCGGGCGGCACTGGTCCTCGTCGACATGTACGACGTCCCGGTCGCCGAGGCCGCGGAGATCCTCGGCGTCGCGGTGGGCACGGTGAAGTCGCGGTGCTCGCGCGGGCGGGTGACCCTGGCCGAGCTCCTCGGCGATCGCGTGTGAGGGCGGGGAACCGTTGAACGTCGCACGACGTCACACCCCTGGTCGAGTTCGGGAGACGGGAGGAGGTCCGCGGTGAGCGAAGAGTTCGAGGAGAGCACCGAGGACGAGGTGCTGAGCCCCCAGGAGCAACGGGTCCGTGACCGGTTGCGCAGAGCGGCCGACCTCGGTCCGATGCCCGACGACGTCGTGGCCCGCCTCGACGCGGCGCTCGCGGCCGCGCGCACCGAGACCCCCGTCGCCTCGCTGGCCGCTCGTCGGCGCCCGTCGCGGTTGCCCCGACTGCTGGCCGCGGCGGCCGCGGTCGTGGTCGTCGGGGGCGGCGGTTTCTGGCTCTCGCAGGACCACTCGCTGTCGGGTTCGTCCTCCTCGAGCGCCGACGCCGGTTCGGTGGCGATGGGTGAGTCCGTGCCGCCGTCGGCGAAGGTGCTGCTCAGCGGCAAGGACTACACCGACGCCACCGCCGTGCAGGACCTCGCCGAGGACACCCTCGACGAGGGCGCCCCCTCCGGTGGTTCCGCGCCCGACGCGACCCCGGGCCTGGGCGCGAAGGACGAAGGCCGCACCACCCTGATGGCACCGCAGGACACGGAGTCCGCGACGAGCGACCCGGCGCAACGCCCGGCCGCCGAGAAGGCTGTGGCCTGCACGAAGAGCCTCGGAGTCGACCCGGACTCCGTCCTCGCCGTCGAGATCGCGACCTGGCGCACCACGCCGGCCGCTCTCGTGGTCCACACCACCACCGACGGGGCCGAGGTCGTCGTCGTGGCCCTCGACTGCGTCCCCGGAGACCCCGCCTACAGCCGGGTCGACGTGCCCCTCCCGAACGGCTCCTGAGCGTGGTGTGAAGGTTCGGCGCCGGGAACAGCGCACCCCTACGATCGGTTGAAGAAGCAGCAACGCCGGAGCCCCGTGACCACGGGGTCGGCACCGATCGAGGAAGCAGGTCCGCACAGGTGAGCGACGCCACCACGAACGAGATCCGCGAAGTCATCGTCGTGGGTTCGGGCCCCTCGGGCTACACCGCGGCGCTCTACGCCGCCCGTGCGGAACTGCGGCCGCTGGTCTTCGAAGGATCGGTGACGGCCGGCGGTGCGCTGATGAACACCACCGAGGTCGAGAACTTCCCGGGCTTCCCGGAAGGGATCATGGGCCCGGACCTGATGGACAACATGCGCCAGCAGGCCGAGAGGTTCGGCGCCGAGCTGATCACCGACGACATCGTCGACGTCCGCCTCGAGGGCGACGTCAAGGAGGTCGTCACCGGCTCCGGTGAGACCTACCGCGCCCACGCGGTGATCCTCGCGCTCGGTTCGGCCTACCGTCAGCTCGGCCTGCCGGACGAGAAGCGGCTGTCCGGTCGTGGCGTGAGCTGGTGCGCCACCTGTGACGGCTTCTTCTTCCGCGAGCAGGACATCGTCGTCGTCGGCGGCGGGGACTCCGCGGTCGAGGAGGCGACGTTCCTCACCCGTTTCGCCCGCACCGTGACGATCGTGCACCGCCGTGACGAGCTCCGCGCCTCGCGCATCATGGCGAAGCGCGCCGAGGACAACCCGAAGATCAAGTTCGTCTGGAACTCCGCCGTCACCGGCATCCTGGGCGAGAACAAGGTCGAGGGCCTCACGTTGCAGGACACCGTGACCGGTGAGACGAGCGAGGTCGCGGCGACCGCGCTCTTCATCGCCATCGGCCACGAACCGCGCACCGACCTCGTCAAGGGGCAGGTCGACCTAGACGAGAACGGGTTCATCCTCGTCGAAGGTCGCAGCACCCGCACGAACCTCCCCGGCGTCTTCGCCGCCGGTGACGTCGTCGACCACGAGTACATGCAGGCCATCACCGCTGCCGGCATGGGGTGCTCCGCCGCCCTGGACGCCGAGAAGTTCCTCGCCGCCCGCGGTGACGTCGCGCAGGACGAGCAGCCCCCGCGCGAGGAGACCCTGACGCCCGACGTCGCGGACTCCGACACCGTCGACCGCCCGCAGCCGCGGGTCTGACCCCCCTTCCCACCCCACGACACTGGAGGTACGCGTGAGCACCACGCACGTCACCGACGACACGTTCGACGCCGAGGTCCTGCAGTCCGACAAGCCCGTTCTCGTCGACTTCTGGGCGCCCTGGTGCGGCCCGTGCCGTCAGGTCGCCCCGATCCTCGAGGAGATCGCCGCCGAGAACGCGGACAAGATCACCGTGGTGAAGGTCAACACCGACGAGAACCCGAAGATCGCCGCGAAGTACGGCGTCACGTCGATCCCGACGCTGAACGTCTACTCCGGTGGTGAGGTCGTCAAGACGATCATCGGCGCGCGGCCCAAGCCCGTGCTGCTGAAGGAGCTCGACGACTTCGTCGGCTGATCCCGTTCGCGGAGAGCGCCGGTCCCCTCGTGGGGCCGGCGCTCTCTGCTGTCAGGGGTGGGCCACCCCGGTGAGGGTCTGGACCCGGATGCTGCCGAGCAGCCGCTCGAGCGCCGCCTCGACGTCCTCGCGCCAGCTCAGCGCCGTCTTCAGCTCCAGCCGCAACCGCGGGTAGCGGTGGTGGGGACGCACCACGGTGAACCCGACCGACTCCAGCAGGTGCGCGGGGAGCACGCAGGGGTCGCCGTGGTCGTGCGGGGACTCCTCGCTGCCGTCACCGCCGACGGCCGCCGCCGCCCCGCCGAACGCCTCGACGGCCTTCACCCCGCGTTGGGTCAGGTCCTTCGCCGCACCCTGCAGCAGCATCCGGGCCAGCCCTTCGCCCCGGAAGGCCGGTTCGATCCAGCCCGTCGTCAGCAGGACGCTGTCACCGCTGACCGGCGAGGTGGGGAAACCCGTCGAGCGGGGTGAGTAGACCGGCGGGGCGTACATGACGAACCCGGCCGCCTGGTCGTCGACGTAGACGAGCCGCCCGCACGGACCCCACTGCAACAGGACGCTGGAGATCCAGGCCTCCTTCTCGAAGTCCGGGTACCCCGCCGCGGCGGCCCGCTGGGCGGCTCCGGCGTCGAGTTCCCAGAAGACGCACTGCCGCGACTGCTTGGGCAGGTCGGCGAGCGTGTCGAGCGTCAACGGCGCCATCCGACGACCCACCGGCGTCAGCCTCCCCAGTCCCGCTCGGCGTCTCGACGACGCGTCCGCGTTGCGTCCACGCGTCGAACGCATCCTAAGTGGCAGTCTCGGAGAGTGCGACGAGCACTCGTCCACCCAGCACCCGTGTCCCAGGAGGCCGTCATGAGCCAGCACCGCCCGCCCTCGAGTCCCGGTGACGCGTCCCCCGCGTCGGCGGCGGCCGGGGCCGGGACTGGCCGGAGGTTGGACCGTTGGCGGTCCGCCTACGCCGAACGGACCGCCTCGATGACCGCGTCGGAGATCCGGGCGCTGTTCGCCGTGGCGAACCGGCCCGAGGTCGTCTCGCTCGCCGGTGGCATGCCCTACCTGCCCGCCCTCCCCCTCGACGCCATCGCGGAGATCTCCGCGCGGTTGATCTCCCAGAAGGGTGCCGTGGCCCTGCAGTACGGCTCCGGTCAGGGTGAGGAGGTGCTGCGCGAGCAGATCGTCGAGGTCATGCGCCCCCAGGGCATCGACGCCCACCCCGACGACATCGTCGTGACGACCGGGTCCCAGCAGGCTCTCGACCTCGTGTCTCGGATCTTCCTCGACCCGGGTGACGTCGTCCTCGCCGAGGCGCCCAGCTACGTCGGTGCCCTCGGGGTGTTCCGCAGCTACCAGGCGCAGGTCGTGCACGTGCCCCTCGACCACGACGGGCTGCAGCCCGCGGCGCTGGAGGAGGCCCTCGTCCGCCTCCGGGCCGAGGGGAAGCGGGTGAAGTTCCTCTACACGGTGCCGAACCACCACAACCCAGCGGGCGTGACGCTCTCGCTGGAACGGCGGCGGGAGGTCCTGGCCATCGCCCGACGCCACGAGCTGCTGATCCTCGAGGACGACCCGTACGCGCTGCTGGGCTTCGACGGCGACCCGCTGCCCGCGCTCCGCTCGATGGACCCCGAGCACGTCGTGCACCTGGGGTCCTTCTCCAAGACGTTCGCGCCGGGCTACCGCGTGGGGTGGGCCGTCGCGCCGCACGCCGTGCGGGAGAAGCTCGTGCTGGCCTCGGAGTCGGCGATCCTCTGCCCGACCTCCTTCGGCCAGTTCGCGATCGCCGAATACCTCTCGAGCTACGACTGGATGGGCCAGGTCAAGGTCTTCCGCGAGCTCTACCGCGAGCGGCGCGACGCCATGCTGGACGCCCTCGCCACGCACCTCCCCCGAGCGACGTGGACGCACCCCGTCGGCGGGTTCTACGTCTGGATGACGTTGCCCGAGGGTCTCGACGCGAAGGCGATGCTGCCGCGCGCCGTCACCGGCCGCGTCGCCTACGTCCCCGGCGGCGCCTTCTACGCCGACGGGAGCGGCAGCCGGTCGGTGCGGTTGTCGTACTGCTTCCCGCCGGCCGAGCGGATCCGTGAGGGTGTCCGCCGCCTCGCTGCCGTCGTGCAGGACGAACTGGAGGTCGCCGAGACCTTCGGCCCCGTCACCCCGCGCGCCGGTCGAGCCGGCCACGACAACCCCGGACCGGAGCTGGCATGACCCGCGACCTGCACGTCGCCGTCCTCGCAGGCGGCCTCTCCCACGAACGGGACGTCTCCCTCCGCTCCGGTCGCCGGGTCGCGGACGCGTTGCGCTCCTCCGGCTGCGAGGTGGCGGTCCTCGACGCGGACGCGCACCTGCTGCCGACGCTGGCCGCTCAACGCCCCGACGTCGTGTGGCCCGTGCTGCACGGGGCGATCGGGGAGGACGGCGCGCTGCGCGACGTCCTGGAACTCCTCGGGCTCACCTACGTCGGCGCCCGCCCGGGGGCCTGTCGACTGGCCTGGGACAAACCCATCGCGCAGAGCATCGTCGCGGCGGCGGGGATCAGCGTCCCGCCCTCGATCGCGCTGCCGCACGCCACCTTCCGCGACCTCGGAGCTCAGCCCGTCCTCGCTGCAGCCGCCGACTGGGCGGGGTTCCCGCTCGTGGTGAAGCCGAGCCGGGGAGGCTCGGCGCTGGGGGTCGCCGTCGTCGGGGAACCGCGGGACCTCGCCCGCGCCGTCGTGGACTCGTTCGCCTACGGCGACACCGCCCTGGTCCAGCAGCACGTCCCGGGGGTGGAGGTGGCCGTCTCCGTCGTCGAGATCGACGGGGAGGTCCAGGTCCTGCCCGCCGTCGAGATCGTCGCCGACGGCGGCTCCTACGACTACGCGGCCCGCTACACCGCCGGGACCACCGAGTTCTTCGCACCGGCCCGGTTGTCCGTCGAGGACGCCGAGCGGCTGGCCGGGACCGCCCGGGGTGCGCACGAGGCGCTGGGGCTGCGCCACCTGTCCCGCATCGACTTCATCGTCACCGACTCCGGTGACCCGGTGTTCCTCGAGGCGAACGCCGCCCCGGGGATGACCGAGACGTCGTTGCTGCCGCAGGCCGTGGAGGCCGCGGGGCTGGAACTCGACTCCGTGTACCGCTCGATCGTCGAGAGCGCGCTCCGGAGCTGACCTGCGGACGTGCTACGGGCGGCGCGTCGGGTGGGGGGTCACCGGCGCGCCGCCCGTGCTCAGGGGGTGGGTGTGGCGTCGAGCAGGCGGAGGATCCGGTCGAGGTCCTCCAGGCCGGCGAAGTCCACCGTCATGCGCCCGCGGGTGCGTCCCATGCTGATCTTCACCCGGGTGTCGAGCCGGTCCGCCAACGTGGAGGCGCGGTCGTCCAGCTCCGGCTGCGCCTGCGCGGGGTTGCGTCGTCGCGGCTCGTGGTCCGCGTCCCCGAGGGAGATGATCTCCTCCACGGCGCGCACCGAGAGGCCTTCGGCGACGACCCGCTGGGCGAGACGCTCCATCGCTGCGCCGTCCTCGAGCGACAGCAGCGCACGAGCGTGGCCGGCGGAGATGACGTTCGCCGCCACCCGGCGCTGCACCAGTGGAGGCAACTTCATGAGTCGCAGCGTGTTGCTGATCTGCGGACGTGAGCGGCCGATGCGCGAGGCGAGTTCCTCGTGCGTGCAGCCGAAGTCCTCGAGCAGCTGCTGGTACGCCGCCGCCTCTTCGAGCGGGTTCAGCTGGCTGCGGTGGAGGTTCTCCAGCAGCGCGTCGCGGAGCAGGTCGTCGTCAGCGGTGTCGCGGATGATCGCCGGGATGGTCTCCAGGCCGGCCTCGGTCGCGGCTCGCCACCGACGCTCACCCATGACGAGCTCGAAGCGCGGGCTGCCGTCCTCCGCCGGGTCCGAGGACCGGACGACGATGGGCTGCAGCACGCCGATCTCGCGGATGGAGTGCACGAGTTCGGCGAGCTCGTCCTCGTCGAACACCGTGCGCGGCTGACGGGAGTTCGGCACGATCGCGGTGACGGGGACCTCGGCGAAACGTGCTCCGGGGACGTCGACCAGGCCGTCGTCGGTCGTGGCGTCGTCCGCGGTGGGCTCGACCTCGACCTCCGGGGTGATCTCCGGCTCCAGGGGGGCCTCTGCGGCCGCCTCCTCGGTCGTGACGACAGTGAGGTCGCCGATGCGTTCCTCGTGGCTCTCCGGCGCGTCAGGCGTCTCGTCGACCGCCGTGTCGGTCTCGTCGGAGCGCTGGTCGAAGAAGAGGTCGACCGGACGTCCACCGGTGCGCATCGCCGGGGGCAGCGTGGCGGTCCCCATGCCGACCCGGCTCGAGGTCGTCGGTCCACCGCTGGGAATCAAGGCACCGAGTCCACGGCCGAGTCCACGTCGCTTGTCGCTCACGCTCCACCTTCCTTCGACGCGAACCCACGTCGCGTCCCCGTTCCATCACTCCACCGCGCCCACGGGTCCGCCACAGCGGGCGGCGCTCCCACGGCAGCATCCCCTGCGGGCGCGACCGTTTCGTGGACGCCACGCTGGGCGATCTCACGCGCCGCCTCGAGGTAGGCCAGGGCACCGGAGGACGACGGGTCGTACGCCATCACCGTCTGACCGTGGCTCGGCGCCTCCGAGATCCGCACCGAACGGGGGACGAGAGACCTCAGGACCTGCTGTCCGAAGTGCTGACGAACCTCGTCCACGACCTGGGCGGCCAGCCGCGTGCGGCCGTCGTACATGGTCAGCAAGATCGTGGTGACCTCGAGGTCCGGGTTCAGGTGTTCCTGGATTAGCTCGATGTTCGCCAGGAGCTGGCTCAGCCCTTCGAGTGCGTAGTACTCGCACTGGATGGGGATGAGAACCTCCGGAGCCGCGACGAAGGCGTTGATGGTCAGCAGGCCCAGGCTCGGCGGACAGTCGATGAGGACGTAGTCGATGCGCCGCTCCCCGGCCTTCTCCAACGCCTTCAGGTACTTGGCGAGCGCACGCTGCAGACGCATCTCACGAGCGACCATGGAGACCAGCTCGATCTCAGCACCGGCGAGGTCGACCGTCGCCGGCGCGCACCAGAGGTCAGGCGCTTCGTCGCAGCGCTGGACGACATCGGCCAGGGGTTTGCCCTCGACCAGGACCTCGTACACACCGGGCACGTCCTGGTGGTGGTCGATCCCCAAGGCCGTGGAGGCGTTTCCCTGCGGGTCGAGGTCGAGGACGAGGACCTTCAGCCCTGCCGCCGCCAGTGCCGAGGCGATGTTGACCGCGGTCGTCGTCTTGCCGACGCCGCCCTTCTGGTTCGCGATCGTCATGACACGGGTTTCCGTCGGCAGCGGGAAGCGCTCCGACACCGTCGCCCGTCGTGTTTCACGTGGAACCGGGGGGAGCTCCTCCTCGGCTTCCTCGAGCTCGTCGACTTCGCCGAGTACCGGGAGGGTCTCCACCGACGTCAGGATGGGCGGAGCGGTGGGCGTTCCACGTGAAACGTCCACCAACTCTGGCTGCGGCTCGGTTTCACGTGAAACGGGCGCTACTGGCTCAGTGGCGGCAAGCGGGGTTTCACGTGGAACATCACGGTTGACGATGTCGACACGCACCTCGGTTTCACGTGAAACGTCGACGGCCTCCGGCTCGTCGAGCGCCAGGGCGGAGACCGAGAACCACCCCAGGTGCCCCGAGCCGTTCGACGCCGGTCGCGAGCTGCTGAACCAGCCGAGCTGTGCCACTCCTCGTCCCTCTCCCTCACTCATCGCCGGTTGCCCTTGCCGGAGCGACGCTTCGCCGCGGCCGGCGCGCCAGGTACCGGTGCGGCGCGCAACGGACCGTGCCCTCGGGCCACCCGCACCACGGTCGTCCCCGTGCCGTCGTCGGGTCCGACGCTCAGCACCTCGGGGGCTGTCGTGATGCCCATCTGCTGCAGGGTCGCAGCTGCGGCGGCAATCTCCTCGGAGGCGCTCCGGCCCTTGATGGCGATGAGGTGTCCGCCGGTCACGACGAGCGGCAGCGCCCAGCCGTAGAGGGTCTTGAGCGGAGCGACGGCTCGCGCGGTGACAACCGCGGCGGAGAACTCACCCCGCACATCCTCAGCACGACCCCGCGCGACCGCGACCTGGTCCCGCAGGTCCAGTTCGGCGATCGCCTCACGGAGGAAGGTGTAGCGCCGCTCCAGCGGCTCGACGAGGCGGATGTGGAGGTCCGGGCGGGCGAGGGCGAGCGGAATGCCTGGTAGACCCGCACCGGAGCCGATGTCGATGACCGACGACCCCTCGTCGATGACTTCACTGAGGTAGGCACAGTTGAGGATGTGCCGGTCCCAGAGCCGCGGGACTTCACGCGGCCCGATCAACCCCCGCTCGACACCGGCCGTCGCAAGGAGCTCGCGGTAGGCGGCGGCGCGCTCAGCACGGTCCCCGAAGACGCGTGACACCGCCTCGGTCGGGACCTCGGAGGAACTCTCGGAAACGACGGAGGGCGGTGGTGTTTCACGTGAAACACCACCGCCCTCAGGCACCTCATCAGACACCCCGTCACCCTATCGGCTGACGGGAGCCTGCCTGTTCAGTCATCGTCGCCCTGTGGACCACTCTCGATGACGGTGGGGAGCACCACGACGCGACGACGGGGCTCTTCGCCTTCGGACTCGCTGAGCAGACCGGCCGCGGCCACGGCGTCGTGCACGACCTTGCGCTCGAACGCAGGCATCGGTTCGAGGCGTTCGACCGCACCGCTGGCGCGGACCCGGGCGACGACCTCACCGGCGAGGCGCACCAGGGCACCGCGCTTGGTGAGGCGGTGCCCGGCGACGTCGAGCATGAGCCGTGTGCGATCTCCGGTCTGAGCCTGGACGGCCAGGCGGGTGAGCTCCTGCAGCGCCTCGAGGACGTCGCCGCTCGCACCGACCAGCTTCTCGAGGGCAGGTGTACCGGCCTCGTCCGCGACGATCGCGACCGACGCACGGCCGTTCTCGATGTCGATGTCGATGTCACCGTCGAGGTCGGTGATGTCCAGGAGCTCTTCGAGGTAGTCGGCGGCGATGTCGCCTTCCTCCTCGAGTCGCGACTTGGCCGATCCGCGCTTCGGAGTCTCTTCCGTCGCGGCGGGGGCCTCGGTCTCTGCCACCGAGGTCTCCTCGACCGCGTCCGTCGTGCCGTTCACAGGTCCTCCTGGGTCTCGCTGTGCAGCTGGTTCTGAGGTGTTCAGCGGTTCGGGCCCTGGCTGGAGCGCGGACCGCCGGGACGGCGCTGCTCACGGCTGTCGCCGCGCTTGGGCTGCTGACGCTGCCGGCGGGCCGGAGCGTTGGTGGTGTGCTCGGCGGTCACACCGGTGCCGGACGGGCCCGACGTGTCGGTCGTGAGGACCTGACCGCGGCGAGCGGCACGACGAGCCTTGCGCTCCTCGAGCTCCTTCTCGGCCAGCGAGCCCGGGTTGGGCATGCGCCGGATCACGAAGAACTGCTGCCCCATGGACCAGATGTTCGTGGTGAGCCAGTACAGGAGGACACCGATCGGGAAGTTGACGCCGGAGACGGCGAAGATGATCGGCAGCACGTAGAGCATCAGCTTCTGCTGCTGCGCGAAGGGGTTGCCCTCCATCGATGCAGACGACGTGTTCTTCGCCATCAGCTGGCGCTGGGTGATGAACTGCGACGCCGACATGAGGATGATCATCACTGCGGTGAGGACGATCGTGTTCCACTCGTGCGTCGCCCACGACTTCATGAAGATGTCGGACAACTGGGAGCCGAAGATCGTCGCCTTGTCCGCCTGGTCGACCAGGGTCTGGTTCAACGGCCCGATGGACTTGCCCTGGCCGATGCCGTTCAGCGTGTGGAACAGCGCCAGGAAGATCGGGGACTGCAGCAGGATCGGCAGGCAGCTCGCCATCGGGTTCGTCCCCGACTCGCGGTAGAGCGCCATCATCTCCTGCTGCATGGCCTGGCGGGACGCAGGATCGTTCTTGCCCTTGTACTTGGCCTGGATCTTGCGCATCTCGGGCTGGATGACCTGCATCCCCCGCATGGCCTTGATCTGCTTCACGAAGAGCGGGATCAGCAGGATGCGGATGACGACCACGAGGCCGACGATCGACAGCGACCACGCCGCACCACCGGCGGGGTTGAACCCGATGGCCGTGAACAGGTCGTGGAAGCGCACCATGATCCACGCCACCACCCATTGGATGGGATGGAGCAGCTGGTAGAAGAAATCGATCATCGTGCGGCTTGTCCTCTCACAGGGGTCGGGCTCACGGGGCCTTCACCCGCGAGTGGCCCTTCGGCGGAACGGGGTCCACCCCACCAGGGTTCCACGGGTGGCAGCGGAGGAGTCGTCGGACGGCGAGCCAGGTCCCGACGAGAGCACCTCGGGTGCGCAACGCCTCGACGGCGTAGGCGGAACACGAGGGGTAGAAGCGGCACGTGGGGCCCAGGACGGGCGAGACGAGCAGCTGGTAGACGCGCACCAGCCCGACCAGCAGCGATGCCGGCCAGCGCAACGGGTGCCACCAGTGTCGGTCAGGCACGAGCCGTCGCCTCGACCGGGAGGAGACCCAGCCGGCGCAGGCCCTTGTCCACGTCGGCGGCGAGCTCGGCCGAGGTGGCGTCGCCGGCCGCGGGGAGCGCCCGCACGACCAGCAGGCCACCCTCGGGGGGCAGGACGACCAGTCGGGCGGACGCCAGGTGCCGCAGCCGGCGTTGCGTGCGGTGCCGGACGACGGAGTTGCCCACGGCCTTGGACACGACGAAGCCCACCCGCGTGGGGTGGGCTCGGTCGGTCGCCGTCCAGTGCAGGACCAGACGACGGGTTCCGGCACGCGTGCCGTGCTTCAGGGCGACGGTGAAGTCGTCCTTGAGGCGAAGGCGGTGCTCCGCTGACAGCACGCGGGCTGGAGGAACGGCGTCAGGCGGAGATCTGCGCGCGGCCCTTGGTGCGACGCGCCGAGAGGATGGCGCGGCCGGCACGGGTCCGCATGCGAAGACGGAAACCGTGCACCTTGGCGCGACGACGGTTGTTCGGCTGGAAGGTGCGCTTGCTCACGTCAGTACTCCAAGACTCGGGCGGGACTCGTACGGGCGGGCCCCGCCGTACTGCCGGACCGTGGACCCGGGACGAACCCGGGGACGGGCGGCGATGCGGAGCGCAATCCCCAGCAGGGTACGGTCCCGAACCGACTGCGGTCAAAGCGCGCAGGGTCCACCCGGCGACGACGGCGCGACCGCCGTCCACAGGACGCGCGAGCGGGCCCTCCAGGGGACGCCGGGAAGGTACCGTTCCCGTCAGGTCCGGTGGGAGACGACCCGCCGGGACCGCGGTCCTCGACAGACGCCGCTCCAGGCCCCGCTCGACGGGGACGGGCGTGGCAGTGGCGGCCGGACGTCGTCGGGGAGGACGCCACTTGAACAGTGGCCGTCGCGTTGTTACGGTCCCGCTCGACGTACCGACGCCCGCACCGCTCGAGGTGCTGCGACGGACATCTCGTGTGCCCCGACCGTCTTCCACAGCTGTGGACAGGGTTGTGGACGAGACCCGTCCGACGGATCCGGTACGACGGGAGAGGGCTCGAGTGGAGACCGACAGCGGGGACTTCCCCAGCGTCTGGGAACGTGCCATCGCCCAACTGGACGACAGCGTCACTCAGCACCAGCGGGCGTTCGTGCGCCTGACCCGACCCCTCGGCCTGCTCGACGGGACAGCTCTGCTCGCCGTGCCGAACGACCTCACCAAGGACGTCATCGAGCAGAAGGTCCGCGAACCGCTGACCCGCGCCCTGTCGGAGGTCTACGGCTCGGCGATCCGCCTCGCGGTCACGGTGGACCCTTCGATCGGGCAGGTGCTCACCCCGGAACGCACCGGCGAGCTCGTCGACGGTCTCGACGGGGTCCCCAGCGTGGAGCGCGAACGGGTCTCGGCCCTGCGCGGCATCGACGGTGAAGGTGATCCCGGTCGGTACTCCCGCACCGACGAGCGTCACCTGAGCGCCGTCGAGGAGGATTCCCCGCTCGACGATTCCGACCCCGACCTGCTGTTCACCGGCTACAAGGTCGACCGGGGCGCCGGAACGGGGCGCCAGGCCCCGCGGAACCGTTCCACGACGAAGATCGAGAACGCCCGGCTGAACCCGAAGTACATCTTCGAGACCTTCGTCATCGGCGCCAGCAACCGTTTCGCGCACGCGGCCGCGGTGGCCGTCGCCGAAGCACCGGCGAAGGCCTACAACCCGTTGTTCATCTACGGGGAGTCCGGACTGGGAAAGACGCACCTGCTGCACGCCATCGGGCACTACGCCCAGAACCTCTACCCCGGGGTGCAGGTCCGGTACGTGAACTCCGAGGAGTTCACCAACGACTTCATCAACTCGATCCGCGACGACAAGGCCCAGGCGTTCCAGCGCCGGCACCGTGACGTCGACGTCCTCCTCATCGACGACATCCAGTTCCTGTCGAACAAGGTCCAGACGCAGGAAGAGTTCTTCCACACGTTCAACACGCTGCACAACGCGAGCAAACAGGTCGTCATCACCTCCGACCTGCCGCCGAAGCAGTTGTCCGGCTTCGAGGAACGCATGCGGAGCCGTTTCGAGTGGGGCCTCATCACCGACGTCCAGCCCCCGGACCTGGAAACGCGCATCGCCATCCTCCGCAAGAAGGCGATCGGGGAACGCCTCGAGGTGCCCGACGACGTGAACGAGTACATCGCGTCGAAGATCTCCTCGAACATCCGTGAGCTCGAAGGCGCGCTCATCCGCGTGACGGCGTTCGCCAGCCTGAACCGGCAGCCCGTCGACATGCAGTTGGCCGAGATCGTGCTGCGCGACCTCATCCCCAACGACGAGAGCCCCGAGATCACGGCCGCCGCGATCATGGGTCAGACGGCGTCGTACTTCAGCATCACGCTGGAGGACCTCTGCGGGACGTCCCGTTCGCGGACCCTCGTCACCGCCCGCCAGATCGCGATGTACCTCTGCCGCGAGCTGACCGAGCTGTCGCTGCCGAAGATCGGTCAGCACTTCGGCGGCCGCGACCACACGACCGTCATGCACGCCGAACGCAAGATCAAGCAGCAGATGGCCGAGCGACGCAGCACCTACAACCAGGTCACCGAGCTCACCAACCGCATCAAGAAGCAAGCGGGCGCCTGACCCGACGCTGAGCCCCGACGACGACAGGTCCGGGGCTGGCACCACAGGACGTGACCGCCCCGGTCGTACCGGATCCAGCGTGGGATCCGGCGCGACCGGGCGCACGACGTGGTGGTTGCACGGCCACTCCTCCTGACGTCCACGGGCGCACCTCCGACCCGCCCGTGACGAGCTCCGACCCCTGCCCCCGCGGCGGAGCCCACGACGTCTCCAGTGGCCTCCTGACGCCGCCGCTCCGGCCGTCTGCGCCCGAGCCGTCCGCCGTGTGCTGACGCGTGCCCGCCGTCGGCCGTCGAGCCGTCCTGAGTGGGCAACCGCTCGAGGTCGCCGCTGTCCCCTCATCCCTGACGGAGAGTCGATCCGGGCGCTGTCAGACCCCCTCGGAAAAGTTCTCCACAGTTGTCCACATGCTGGGGACAGGGTTGTGGACAAAGAAGCCCACACCCGTGGACAACCCGGTGGACGAGACGTGGATCCAGCAGGGACAACCTGGGGACAGCGGTGGACAGACCGCCTCGGAAGCGCCGACCTGTGGATGACCCGGTTCGCCCGTCCCCATGCCGTCCACACCCCCGAGAGGGGGGCAAAAGGGCTTTGACCTGCGACGACGCCGAGTTGTCCACAGGGTCCACAAGGGTTACGACTACGACTGATCTATCCATGGTGAATCCCGTCAGCCCACGTCCAGTGTGGACAGGTTGTGGGGAAGTGCGGCCTGGAGGAAGACTGGGGGGCCACGAGGCCCAACCCTGTTCGAACAAGGTGTGCGGTACCCCTCGGCACGTTGATCACGCAGCGTGATCTCGCTGCAAAGGTCTTCTAGAAGTCTGGGACGACGGATCCCCCCGGCCCTGTGGAGGCGCGTGCACCGGCGTCGGCGGTCTCCACTACTGTCGGAAGCCGCTCGTCCTGCTCCCTGCCGGACGGGGGACGCGACAGAGGTTCGAGAGAAGGCGGTGCCCGGTGGAGTTGCAGGTCGAGCGCGACGTGCTGGCCGACGCCGTCGCGTGGGCAGCCAGGGCCTTGCCCTCCCGGCCTCCTGTACCCGTCCTGGCCGGTGTCCTCCTCGAGGCCACGGACGAGGGCTCCCTGAAGCTGTCGACCTTCGACTACGAGGTGTCCGCCCGGGTCGAGCTGCCGGCCGACGTCCGAACCGCAGGGCGCGTCCTGGTCTCCGGACGACTGCTCGCCGACATCTCGCGCAGCCTCCCGAACCGTCCGGTCACCCTCACCACCGAGGGCTCCAAGGTGGTCGTGACCTGCGGGGCGAGCCGCTTCACCCTGCTGACCATGACGGTCGACGAGTACCCCGCCCTGCCGTCGCTGCCGGGTTCCTCCGGTGAGGTGCCGGGAGCCGAGTTCGTCGAGGCCGTGGCGCAGGTGACCGTGGCGGCCAGCCGGGACGAGACCCTGCCGATCCTCACCGGTGTCCGGATGGAGATCGAAGGCGACCGGCTCACGCTGCTGGCCACCGACCGCTACCGCCTCGCGGTGCGCGAACTGCGCTGGAACCCGAGCAGCCCCGACATGTCCGCGGTGGCCCTGGTCCGGGCCCGGACGCTGTCCGACGTCGCCCGTTCGCTGGGCTCCACGAGTTCGCTGACGATGGCCATGGCCGACGGCAAGAGCGACCTCATCGGCTTCCAGGCCGGCGGTCGCTACTCGACCTCGCTGCTCGTCGACGGTGAGTACCCGAAGGTCCGGGCGCTGTTCCCGGCCGAATCGTCCACCCACGCGGTCGTCTCCACCGCCGCCCTGACGGAGGCCGTCAAGCGCGTGGCCCTCGTCGCGGAGCGCAACACGCCCGTACGGTTGCGCTTCGAGGACGGCGTGCTCTCCTTGGAAGCGGGTCAGGGCGAGGACGCACAGGCGACGGAGGCCCTCGAGGCCGCGCTCGTCGGTGAATCGATCGCCATCGCCTTCAACCCGCAGTTCCTGCTCGACGGCCTCGGGGCACTCGGTGCCCCGTTCGCCCGACTGTCGTTCACCCAGTCGACCCGCCCGGCGGTCCTCACCGGCCAGGCGGACCTCGAAGGGGACGACGACGACACCTACCGGTACCTGCTCATGCCGGTCCGGCTCGCCGGCTGAGCCCGGTCAGTCCACATGAGCCCGGTGTGAAGGCCGGGCACGAGAAGGGAACGTCTGGCATGCACATCGGTCTCGTCGGTCTCGGCAAGATGGGCGGGAACATGCGTTCCCGTCTGCGCGACAAGGGCATCGAGGTCACCGGGTACGACCCGAACCCCGACGTCACCGACGTCGCGAGCCTCGCGGCGCTGGTCGAGGCGCTGCCCTCGCCGCGCGTCATCTGGGTCATGGTCCCCTCGGGCAAGATCACTCGCGACACCGTCGCGAACCTGGCTCCGCTGCTCAAGGACGGTGACCTGGTCATCGACGGCGGCAACTCGAAGTGGACCGACGACGAGATCAACGCCAAGCTCCTCGCCGAGCGCGGCACCGGCTACCTCGACTGCGGCGTCTCCGGCGGCGTGTGGGGCAAGGACAACGGCTACGGCCTCATGGCCGGTGGCGCCAAGGGCCACGTCGACCTCGCGATGCCGATCTTCGACGCGCTGCGTCCCGAGGGTCCGCGCGAGGAGGGCTTCGTCCACGCCGGCGGCGTCGGAGCGGGCCACTACTCGAAGATGGTCCACAACGGCATCGAGTACGGCCTGATGCACGCCTACGCCGAGGGCTACGAGCTCCTCGAGGCGAAGGGGATCATCCACGACGTCCCGGCCGTCTTCAAGGCCTGGACCCGGGGCACCGTCGTCCGCTCCTGGCTGCTGGACCTCATGGTCCGCGCCCTGGAGGAGGACCCCAAGCTGGACAACATCCGCGGTTACGCCCAGGACTCCGGTGAGGGCCGCTGGACCCTGGAACAGGCGATCGAGAACGCCGTCCCGATGCCGGTCCTCGCGGCCGCGCTCTTCGCGCGCTTCTCCTCGCGCCAGGAGGACTCGCCCTCGATCAAGGCCGTCGCCGCGCTGCGCAACCAGTTCGGCGGGCACGCAGTGACGCAGGCCGGGCCCTCCTCGGGCACGGGCTCCGTGAACGACTGACCCTCGCGTGCACGTCGCGCACCTCTCGCTCGTCGACTACCGCTCCTACCCGAGCCTCGAACTGGACCTGCGCCCCGGGACGACGACCTTCGTCGGCCTGAACGGGCAGGGCAAGACCAACCTGGTCGAGGCCATCGGGTACGTCGCGACGTTGGACAGCCACCGGGTCTCCGGTGACGCGCCTCTCGTCCGGCAGGGGGCGGAGCGTGCCGTCGTCCGCGCTCAGCTGGAGCGCGGGGGCCGGCGGGCGCTGGTCGAGCTGGAGATCACGCCGGGCAAGGCGAACCGGGCCCGCCTCAACGGCAACCCGGTCCGCCGGACCCGTGACGTGCTCGGCGTGCTGCGCACCGTCCTCTTCGCCCCCGAGGACCTCGCCCTCGTGAAGGGCGACCCCGGCGAGCGGCGTCGCTACCTCGACGAACTGCTGGTCACCCGCTGGCCGCGGGTCGCCGGGGTGCGGGCCGACTACGACCGGATCCTGCGGCAGCGGACGGCTCTGCTGAAGTCCGCCGGCGCGGCCATGCGCTCGGGCCGGGCGGACACCCACACCCTCGACGTCTGGGACGAGCACCTGGCCACGACGGGGGCGGAGCTGTTGTCGGCCCGCCTGGCGCTGCTGGCCGACCTGCGCGCACCTGCCGACTCCGCCTACCGGTCGGTGAGCGGTGGGCAGGGCGACCTGGAGCTGGGGTACCGCTCGGCGCTGCCGTTGCTGGCCGAGGGGGTCGCCACGACCCCGGGCGGGGAGGTGCCGACGCGCGAGGAGCTGCGCGAGGGCCTGCTGGCCTCGATGGTCGAGAACCGCAAGGCCGAACTCGACCGCGGGGTCTGCCTCGTCGGCCCGCAGCGCGACGACCTGGTGCTGACCCTCGGCGGGATGCCGGCCAAGGGCTACGCCAGTCACGGCGAGAGCTGGTCGGTGGCGCTCGGCCTGCGGCTGGCGAGCTACCGGCTGCTGCTCGCCGACGACGAGATGGACGACCCCGGGGGACCGGTCCTGATCCTCGACGACGTCTTCGCCGAGCTCGACGCCGGCCGCCGCGAACGGCTGTCAGCGATCGTCGCCGACGCCGAGCAGGTCCTCGTCACGGCCGCCGTCCCCGAGGACGTGCCCGCTGCGCTGCAGGGGGAGCACGCCGACCGGGTCCACGTCACGACCGGGGTGGCGGTCCGCGGTGACTGACCAGCCCGGCGCCGAGGCCGGGGACGCGGAGAGCGAGGGCGCGGAACCGGGTCCCGAGGAGGAGCTCGACGACACCCTCGGCGCCGACCTCGCCCGCACCGCGCTGGGTCGGGCCCGCGCTGCCGCGGCGGCCAAGGGGCTGCGCCCGGGACGCGTCCCGCTGGGCGGTCCGAAGACGCGCGAGGAGTGGAAGGAGGCCCGGCGCAACACGGCCGGGCGGTCCGGAGCCCACCCCGACGCCCGCGACCCGCAGTCCCTGGACTCCACGCTGGGGCGTCTCGTCGGGGAGCGCGGGTGGGAGCAGCCCGTCGCCGTCGGCGGTGCGTTCGGCCGCTGGGACGTCGTCGTCGGCCCCGAGCTCGCCGGGCACTGCACCCCCGAGACGCTGAAGGACGGCACGCTCGTCGTCCGCGCCGAGTCGACCGCCTGGGCGACCCAGGTCCGCCTCCTCACCAGCCACCTCGTGCGGCGCCTGGACGAGGAGCTCGGCCACGGGGTCGTGACCAAGGTCGTCGTCCGCGGGCCGCAGGGGCCGTCGTGGCGCAAGGGGGGTCGCACCGCCCCGGGCGGTCGCGGACCCCGCGACACCTACGGCTGAGGAGTCCTGGCCCAGATCTGGCGCTGAAACCTCCGGCACCCCTCTCGTGTGGTCCCCCACGACAACGGGGGTCGAACCGCTCAGGGGGCGCGCTGAGGCGCGCTGAGTGAGAGGCCCTGGTCTCTTCGGGGTAGACTGTGCGGTGAACCAGGCGGTCAGAGGGCGCACGTCCTCGTACTGCTCGGCCACGTACGTCCGGCCCTGTGGGTGCGCGCCGTCCGCGGGCCGCGCCGACCGCCTCGACGCGGAGGGAGAGCACCCGCTCGTGCCAGACGAGGAACGTCCCGAGGACAGCCAGGAAGCACAGCCCGCTCCGGAGGACGCCGCGTCGCTCGCGGATGCCGTCACCCCGGACGGTCAGCCGAACCCGGAGTACGGCGCCGACGCCATCCAGGTCCTGGAGGGTCTCGAAGCGGTCCGCAAGCGTCCGGGCATGTACATCGGCTCCACCGGTGAACGCGGTCTGCACCACCTCGTCTCCGAGATCGTCGACAACTCCGTCGACGAGGCGCTCGGGGGGTACTGCGACACGATTGACGTGACCCTGCTCGCCGACGGCGGCGTCCGGGTCGTCGACAACGGCCGCGGGATCCCCGTCGACGTCATGCCGGGCGAGGGCCGGCCGGCCGTCGAGGTCGTGCTGACGGTCCTGCACGCGGGCGGCAAGTTCGGTGGCGGTGGCTACGCGGTGTCCGGTGGTCTGCACGGCGTCGGCAGCTCCGTCGTCAACGCCCTCTCCACCCGCCTCGACGTCGAGGTCTTCCGGCAGGGCTTCGCCTGGCGCCAGTCCTACGCGAACGGTGTTCCGCTGGCGCCGCTGGTGAAGGGCGAGGAGACCGATCGGACCGGGACGACGATCACGTTCTGGGCCAACGACGAGATCTTCGAGACCACCGACTACTCCTACGAGACCCTGCGCACGAGCTTCCAGCAGCGGGCGTTCCTCAACAAGGGCCTCACCCTGAACCTCACCGACGAGCGCGCCTACCCCGAGGACGACGCCGCCGAGGGCGCTGCCGACGACAAGCCGGTCCGCGCGGCGAGCTACCGCTACGACGACGGTCTCATCGACTACGTCAAGCACATCAACGCGCTGAAGAAGAACGAACCGCTGCACGACACCGTGATCTCGCTCGAGGCGGAGGACACGGAGAAGGGCATCGCGGTCGAGATCGCGATGCAGTGGACGACGTCGTACTCCGAGGCGGTCTTCACCTACGCCAACAACATCAACACCTCCGAGGGCGGGACCCACGAGGCGGGTTTCCGCACGGCGCTGACCAACCTCGTCATCGAGTACGCCCGCGCGGCGAAGCCGAAGATCCTCGAGGACAAGGACAACCTCGAAGGGTCGGACATCCGTGAGGGCCTGACCGCGATCGTCTCGGTCAAGCTGACGGAACCGCAGTTCGAGGGGCAGACGAAGACCAAGCTGGGCAACACCCTGGCCCGCACCTTCGTCCAGGCCCAGGTCCGCGAGCACCTCGGGCACTGGTTCCAGGCCAACCCCAAGGAAGCCTGGACGATCGCGAAGAAGGCGCAGGCCGCCTCGGTCGCGCGGTCCGCGGCGCGCAAGGCCCGCGAGGCGAGCCGGAAGTCGCTGCTGGAGCGCAACTCGTTGCCGGGGAAGTTGAAGGACTGCCAGTCCAACAACCCCGTCGAGTGCGAGGTCTTCATCGTCGAGGGGGACTCCGCCGGCGGTTCGGCCACCCGTGGCCGTGACCCGCGCACCCAGGCCATCCTGCCCATCCGCGGGAAGATCCTGAACGTCGAGAAGGCCCGGTTGGACCGCGCCCTGGGCAACCAGGAGGTGCAGGCGCTCATCACCGCGTTCGGTACCGGCATCGGGGACGACTTCAACCTCGAGAAGCTCCGGTACCACAAGATCATCATCATGGCCGACGCCGACGTCGACGGTCAGCACATCCGGACCCTGCTGCTGACGCTGCTCTTCCGCTACATGAGCCCCCTCGTCGAGGGTGGTCACGTGTACCTGGCGCAGCCGCCGCTGTACCGGATCAAGTGGCTGGGCGGCGCGGAGAACCATGAGTTCGCCTACTCCGACCGCGAACGGGACGTCCTCATGGAGGCCGGTCTCGCCGCCGGGCGGAAGCTCCCCAAGGAGGGGAAGACCCAGCGCTACAAGGGTCTCGGTGAGATGAACTGGGACGAGTTGTCCGAGACGACGATGGACCGGGCCCACCGGACCCTGCTGCAGGTGACCCTCGAGGACGCCGCCGCCGCGGACGCCGTGTTCTCGACGCTCATGGGTGAGGACGTCGAGTCCCGACGCAGCTTCATCCAGCGCAACGCCCGCGACGTGAGGTTCCTCGACGTCTGATGTTCCACGTGGAACCACGTGGAGCACCGACCGTCGAGACCATGACCTGAGAGGCAGAACCCGCTGTGAGCGAGAGCACCACCGAACCCCCCACCGGCGACCGGGTGGAACAGGTCGACCTGCAGGCAGAGATGCAGCGGTCGTACCTCGACTACGCGATGAGCGTCATCGTCTCGCGCGCCCTGCCGGACGTTCGAGACGGTCTGAAGCCCGTCCACCGCCGCGTCCTCTACGCGATGTACGACGGGGGCTACCGGCCCGACCGCGGGTACTCCAAGTGCGCCCGCGTCGTCGGCGACGTCATGGGTCACTACCACCCGCACGGTGACACCTCGATCTACGACGCCCTCGTCCGGCTCGCCCAGGACTGGTCGCTGCGCTACCCGCTCGTCGACGGTCAGGGGAACTTCGGGTCGCCCGGCAACGACCCGGCCGCGGCCCCGCGCTACACCGAGTGCCGGATGGCGCCGCTGGCCATGGAGATGGTCCGCGACATCGACGAGGAGACCGTCGACTTCTCCCCGAACTACGACGGCCACACCACCGAACCCGACGTCCTGCCCAGCCGGTTCCCCAACCTGCTGGTCAACGGTTCCGCCGGCATCGCGGTCGGCATGGCGACCAACATCCCGCCGCACAACCTGCGCGAGGTCGCCGACGGCGCGAAGTGGCTGCTGGACAACCCCGAAGCCTCCGACGACGAGCAGACGGCCGCGCTGCTGCAGCGCATCAAGGGCCCGGACTTCCCCACCGGCGCACTGATCCTCGGCCAGCGCGGGATCCAGGACGCCTACCGGACCGGCCGCGGCTCGATCACGATGCGCGCCGTCGTGGAGGTCGAGGAGATCCAGGGCCGGACCTGCCTCGTCGTCAGCGAACTGCCGTACCAGGTCAACCCGGACAACCTCGCGGAGAACATCGCGAACCTCGTCCGCGATGGCCGGCTCACGGGCATCGCCGACGTGCAGGACCACACGTCCGGTCGCACCGGTCAGCGCCTGGTCATCATCCTGCGCCGCGACGCCGTCGCGAAGGTCGTGCTGAACAACCTCTACAAGCACACCCAGCTGCAGACGAACTTCGGCGCGAACATGCTGGCGCTCGTCGACGGCGTGCCCCGCACGCTGCCGATCACCGCGTTCCTGAAGCACTGGATCACCCACCAGCTGGAAGTCATCCAGCGCCGCACGCGGTTCCGGCTGCGCAAGGCCGAGGAACGCGCGCACATCCTGCGCGCGCTGCTCAAGGCCCTCGACGCCATGGACGAGGTCATCGCGCTCATCCGCGCCAGCGCCACCGTCGAGATCGCCCGTGACGGCCTGATGGAACTGCTCGACATCGACGAGATCCAGTCCCGCGCGATCCTCGAGATGCAGCTGCGCCGCCTCGCCGCGCTGGAACGTCAGCGCATCACCGACGAGTACGACGAACTCATGCGCGCGATCGAGGACTACAACGACATCCTCGCCCGGCCGGAACGTCAGCGGCAGATCGTGGCCGACGAGCTGGCCGAACTCGTCGAGCGCTACGGCGACGAGCGCAAGACGCAGATCCTGCCCTTCGAGGGTGACATGACCGTCGAGGACCTCATCCCGGTCGAGGACGTCGTCGTCACCGTCACCCGCGGTGGGTACGCCAAGCGCACCAAGACCGACCTCTACCGCGCGCAGCGGCGGGGTGGGCGCGGGGTGCGCGGTGCGAGCCTGCGCGAGGACGACGTCGTGGAGCACTTCTTCACGACGACGACCCACCACTGGTTGCTGTTCTTCACCAACCTGGGTCGGGTCTACCGGGCCAAGGGCTACGAACTGCCCGAGGGCGGCCGGGACGGACGCGGGCAGCACGTCGCGAACCTGCTGGCCTTCCAGCCGGGCGAGAAGATCGTCGCCGTCCTCGACATCGAGGACTACGAGCAGGCGCCGTACCTGGTGCTCGCGACCCGGGGCGGCATCGTCAAGAAGACGAAGCTCTCCGAGTACGACTCCAACCGCTCGGGTGGTCTCATCGCCATCAACCTCCGCTCCCACGCCGGGGCCGAGGGCGAGGAGGAGGTCGACGACGAACTGTTCGGTGCGACCCTCGTCAGCGAGAACGAGGACCTGTTCCTCGTGTCGCGCAAGGGGATGAGCGTCCGGTTCGAGGCGACCGACGAGAACCTGCGCCCCATGGGCCGGGCCACCTCCGGGGTCACGGGGATGAAGTTCCGCGGCGACGACGAGCTGCTCGCGATGGCCGTCGCCCGCGACGACCTCTACGTCTTCGTCGTCACCGAGCACGGGTACGCGAAGCGCACCGCGATCGCTGAGTACCGCAAGCAGGGGCGCGGTGGTCTCGGCATCAAGGTCGCCAAGCTGACCGACGAACGCGGTGACCTGGTCGGGGCGCTCACCGTCGCCGAGGACGACGAGGTGCTCGTCGTCATGCAGGCCGGCCGCGTCGTGCGCTCCCGCGTCGACGAGGTGCCGGCCAAGGGCCGCGACACCATGGGTGTCACGTTCGCCAAGCCGGAGAAGGGCGACAAGATCCTCGCCGTCGCCCGCAACGTCGAGCGGGTGATCGACGTGGAGCTGGGAACGGACGACACCGACGGCGCCGACGACGGCGCCGACCCCGTCACGGGCGAGCCGGACCCGGACATCGCCGGCTCCGGGGACGACCTCGCAGCCGCCGAAGGGGTGGATGAGCTGCCGAACGGTGGAGCACCTGTGCAGGAACCGGCGAACGACCCTGTGGGTGGGGCAGTCGATGGCGTACCGTCGCCGGAGGCCTCGGACAGCGAGGACGAACCCGGAGGTGACGAGTGACCCCCGCCGAACGCGCGACCGCGTCGTCGGCCCAGTCGGCCAGTCAGGCCGCTAGGTCCGCGACGTCCTCGGCAGGACAGCCCTCAGCAGCACAGGCGACCACCGCGGGACAGGCTCAGGCCCGTCCCCGCAGCGGCGTGGACTCGGTGCCCCGTCGGGTGCGCTTGACGTTGGCGCGGGTCGACCCGTGGTCGGTGACGAAGCTGTCGTTCCTGCTGTCGGTGGCCGTCGGGATCGCCCTGGTGGTGGCGACCGCCGTCATCTGGAGCGTGCTGAACGGGATGAGCGTCTTCACCGACCTCAACGGCCTGCTCAAGGACGTCGTCGGCAACGAGGTGAAGTTCAACCTGCTCGACTACGTCGGGTTCGGCAAGGTCATCTCGCTCGCCACGGTCATCGCCGTCGTCGACGTCGTGCTGCTCACGGCGCTGTCGACGATCATCGCCTTCCTCTACAACGTCTCGTCCGCGCTGGTCGGCGGGTTGCACGTCACCCTGTCCGACGACTGAATCCCGGTTCGGAGCACGGCCCCGAGTCGGGTAAGGTTGACGATGCCGCGCGCGCAGAGCGGGTGGCATGAGGGCCTATAGCTCAGTTGGTTAGAGCGCTTCCCTGATAAGGAAGAGGTCGGAGGTTCAAGTCCTCCTAGGCCCACCCTGGAACCCCCGGAGATCCTTCTCCGGGGGTTTTCTCATGCCCGCGGTGAGTGTGCGGTGCACCCTGGGACGATGACGACGTCGTTCCCCCGGCTGCTGCACACCGTCCTGGACACGACCGACGCCCGCGGCCTCGCGGAGTTCTACCGGGAGCTGCTGGGGCTGCGCTACCGCCCGGGCGACGAGGGGACCGGGCCGGCGCAGTGGCTCGTCCTCCTCGACGACGACGGTGCGCGGGTCCTGGCCTTCCAGCAGGTCGAGCAGCTCGCCCGCAGCACGTGGCCGGCGGGTGACGTCCCGATGCAGGTGCACGTCGACTTCACCGTCCCCGACCGGGCCGCTCTGGAGCACCACCACGCCCGGTCGCTGGCCCTGGGCGCGCAGGTGCTGCTGGACCGCACCGACGATCCCGAGGAACCGCTGTACGTGCTCGCCGACCCGGCGGGTCACCCGTTCTGCCTGTTCGTGGGGTGAGGGGCTCGGTGCTCGCGACACTGGTGTGACGTGGGGTGACTCACGGTAAGTTGTTGGGGTGGAGGCACGGCTGCTGGCGACCGCGGCGCACGTCAGGGCACTCGTGGAGAGTCACAGCGCGGGCGACGACGTGCGGTTCCGTGCTGCCGTCGCCGAGGTCCTCGAGAAGGCCGGGCGCTCCCAGGAGGTCGAGGAGCTGCGCGGGTTGCTCGAGACCCGCCGGGCCAGCGTCCGCCCGCAGGCGCCCCCGCAGTCGGCCGCGCCGTCCTCGGTCGCCCAGCCCCGCGGAGAGCTCGCCCAGGTCCTCACCGTCTCGCTGCCCACCGTCGGGTTGGCCGACCTCGCCCTCGGCAGTGACGTCATGGCCCGCCTGCACCGGGTCCTCACCGAACAACGACACGCGGGCACGCTGCGGGCCAAGGGGTTCGACCCGCTGCGCAAGCTGCTCCTCACCGGCCAGTCCGGGACGGGCAAGTCCATGACGGCCGAGGTCCTGGCCGCGGAGCTCGCCCTGCCCGTGTTCGCGGTCCGCCTCGACGTCTTCGCCGACCTCGCCGCCGAGGACGCCATCGCGAAGCTGTCCCTGGTCTTCGACCTGCTGGCCCAGAGCCGCGGCGTCTGCCTCTTCGACGACGTCGACGCCCTCATCGACCCCGACGGCGGTGAGCGCAGCCGCTCCCGGTTGCGTGACGTGCTGCGCGCGTTCACCGGGATGCTGGAACTCGACGCCTCGGCCAGCGTGCTCGTCGTCACGACGAACCGTCCGCAGCTGCTCGACCGGCCGGTGCTGCGCCGCTTCGACACCGTCATCGACTACCCGCTGCCGAGCACCGGTGTCGTGCAGGAGATCGTGCTGCGCCGGCTGCGCGGGTTCGACCTGAGCACCGTGGAGTGGCCCCGGGTCGCCTCGACGGCCAGCGGACTGAGCCACGAGCAGGTGGCGGCCGCGGCGGCGCTGGCCGCCAAGCAGTGCATCCTCGACGGCGCGCCGCAGGTCGAGACGGGTGCGCTGCTGGCGGCGCTGCGCGAACGACGGCAGATGCTCAAGATGGCTCCGTGAGCCCCTCGTGAGGACCCGGTTCGAGGTCCTCGTCGTCTGCACGGCCAACATCAGCCGCTCACCGATGGCCGCTGCCCTGTTGCGCCACCACCTGGGCGCGCGGTTCGGCGAGGCCGCCGCGACGATCCGGGTGACCTCGGCCGGGACGATCGCGCTGGTCGGCGAACCGACCGACCGTGCCGTGGCGGAGGTGCTGCGTGCGCTGCGGCGTCCCGTCCCCGAGCCGACCCCGGCCCGCCAGGTCGACCCGCAGCTCGTCAGCGCGGCCGACCTCGTCCTGACCATGACCCGGGACCAGCGCGCGCACGTGATCACGACCGTCCCGCCCGTGCAGCGGCGCGTGTTCACCGTCCTGGAACTGGCCCGGATCTCCCGCCGCCTCGGTGAGGACCACCGGCTGCCCGCGAGCGCCGCCCCCGCCGCCGGTCTGCGCTCGCTGGTGACCGCGGCCCCCGCCTGGCGCGGGCCGACCGCCCCCCGGGACCAGGCCTCCGACGACGTCGCCGACGTGCACGGGCAGAAGATCGAGGAACAGCTCAAGGCCGGGCGTCGCCTCGACGAGGCGTTCGCGGCGCTCGTGGCCGCGTTGCCCGCACCTCCGGCCTGATCCACCGGCCGTCGGGGCAGCTTGGTCCGCCGCTCGCCCCGGGCCCGCAGCGCTTCGAAGACGCACTCGTCGACGCCGAACGTGGTCAGCACCAGCACCTGCGAGGTCGGGTGCTCCGCCGTGATGCGCCGGGTCGCTTCGGTGCCGTCCGTCCCGGGCATCCGGACGTCCATCAGGACGACCTCGGGGGGCAGGTCCGTCTCCGTGGGTGAGGTGGGGGGTCCGTGCTCCCTGTGCAGCGGACCCAGCACGCTACGAACGTCCTGGAGCGCTTTCCGGACGGCCCGCGATCACCCGCCGATGCGCGCGCGGCCGCGGACCGCGGAGTCGACCAGGTTGTCCAGGGGCAGGGGCCGCGCACCGGCGACCGCCTCGATCCACTGCTGGGTGGTGGCGACCGCGGCGAAGTTGGAGTGCAGCAGGACCATGAGGGTCTCGTGCAGCACCGACGCGGGGACGTGGCCGACGGCGTTGTCCAGGTCGATCGCCCCGCTGGCGTCGGAGAGGACCTCGGCGGAGAACCCCAGGCCCTCCGCTTCCACGGCGCTGGCCAGGTCGCAGTTGTTGGTCATGAACCCGACGATCGTCACGGTGTCGACCTCGCGTTCGCGCAACCGGTCCGCGAGGCTGGTGCCGGCGAAGACGCTGCCGAAGGACTTGCTGATCCGCTCGTCCCGGGGGTCCGTGACCGCGAGGAGGTCGGGGTGCAGGTCGAAGCCGGGGGACCCGGCCGCGAAGATCGGTGCTCCGGCGGGCATGGCGTGCTGGACGACCACGATCGGCACGTCGTGCGCCCGGGCGGTCTCGACCGCGCGGACGACGTTGGCCAGCGCGTCCTCGGGTGCGGGGTGCTGGATCGTCAGGGGACCGCTGAAGTACTCCTGCTGGACGTCGACGACGACGAGGGCGCGGCGGGGGGAGGTCATGGTCGCTCCTGGTGAGGTGGTCGTGGGGGCGTGGTGATTGCTCTGAGCTTCCCGGTGGGGACGGCCCCACGCTACCGCCAACTCACGTCAAGACAAGCATTCTTCCGTGAGACGCAGTGCCTGTTCAGGCGGGTGCACCGGTCCGGCGGGCGTAGGAACGTGCCGCCCGGACCCGGTCGCCGCAGCGCGTGGAACACCACTGCCGCCGGCCGTGGGTGCGCAGCATGAAGCGGTCGCACGGCGCGGCCGCGCAGGTCGCCAGCAGGGTGGCGTCGGCGCCGGTGAGCACGTCCACGACGTCGGCGGCGATCGCGGCCATGGCGTGCTCCACGACCTGGGTCGCCGGGTGGGTCAGCTCGCTGGTGAACCCGGCCGGAGACCCCCACCGCAGCAACCGCACCGCCGGCGTGCGGGTCAGGGCGTCGTTCAGCGCCTCCACCGCGCCGGCGGACGGTGCCTCGCCGGCGAGGGCCGCCGACAGCAGGTCCCGGACCGCGTCGCGCAGAGCGGTGAGCCGGTCGGCGCAGTGACGCTGCAACTGCGCGTCGCGGGGGGCCAGGTCGTGAGCGATGAGCCAGGCGGTGGCCGCGGCGGGGGTGGGCAGCAGCTCGACCACCTCGTGACCGGCGCCCCCCCGACCGGCGACGCGCAGCGTGCTGTTCGCGAGCTCCAACCCCACGTGGGCCGCGGTACCCGGCGCCGGCGGCAGCGGCGGGGTGGGCGCGATCAGTGGTTCAGGCACCGGTTCACGCTAACACCGCCGATCGTCCGTGAGAGGAGCGGTGGAGTCGGTGCCCGGGTGTTCGTGGTCCCGCGCTCCGCAGCGGCAGCCGCGCAGGTCGTCGACCGCTCCAGGGTGAGGACGTGGACGGGCTCGCTGCTGCCGCCGGGGTGCTCCCCGCCTTCGTGATCGTCGGGCTCGTCGTGTGGTTCACCACCCGGCGGGCGAACGCTGCCGCGGCCGGGGCGCAGGACGACTCCTCCCGTCCCGGCTGAGCCGGACTCCGCCGAGCTCACGTCGAGGGCAGCGGGGGAGTGTCGTAGCGCTGCTGAGCGGCGAGCAGTTCCTCGGTGTGGGCGCCGAACCAGGTCAGCAACCCGCACAGGGGCTCGGCCATGCTCAGCCCGAGGTCGGTGAGGGAGTAGGTCACCTGCGGCGGGGTGGTCGCCTCCACGTGCCGGTGGACCAGCCCGGCGCGGGCCAGCGCCTTCAGGTTCTGCGACAGCATCTTCTGGCTGATGCCGCCGATCTTCTGGTGCAGCGCGGAGAAGCGGTGCGGGCCGGTGATCAGCGCCGCGACGATCAACGTCCCCCAGCGCGTCAAGACCTGGTCGGCGATGGATCGGGAGGGGCACCGCGCCTCGAAGGTGTCCCCGGCGAGCAGGCGGTACGCCGACGCCAGCTCCGGGCTCGCGGTCGGGCTGGTCACCGTCATGGAAGCAGCTTACGAAGTAGTGCCTACTTACCGCCAGTGAGCAACTCCTGGACGATGAGCGCATGGATGAACTGCAGAACCGCACAGCCCTGGTCACCGGCGCCGCCAAGGGCATCGGGGCACACATCGCCACTGCGCTGGCCGCGGCGGGCGCCTCCGTGGTCGTGAACTACCGCACCGACGCCGCCGGCGCTGCACGCGTCGTCGAGGAGATCACCGCGGCCGGGGGGGAGGCAATCGCCGTGCGCGGTGACGTCGGGCGCCGCAGCGACGTCGACGCCCTGTTCGCCGCCGCCCGCGAGGCGTTCGGACCCGTCGACGTCCTGGTGAACAACGCCGGCGTCGTCACGTTCGCCCCGATCTCGGCCGTGACCGAGGACGACGTCCACCGCCAGGTCGAGACCAACTTCCTGGGCCCGCTGCTGACCATGCAGGCCTTCGCCGCCCAGGACGACCTCGGGCCCTCGGCCTCCGTCGTCAACGTCTCCACCGCCGGCACCTCCACCCACCCCGCGTTCAGCGCCGTCTACGTGGGGACCAAGAGCGCGCTGAACTCCGCGACCCGCGTCGTGGCCAGGGAACTGGCCCCGCGCGGGATCCGGGTCAACGCCGTCGCTCCCAGCGCCTCCGACACCGACGGCACCCGGGCGATGGGCTTCCCCGGTTCCCCCGCGGCCGACGCGGCGGTGGCCGAGATCCCGCTCGGTCGACTGGGCACACCGGCCGACTACGGCCCCGTGGTCACGTTCCTCGCCTCCGACGCCGCGCGGTGGATCACCGGGGAGGTCCTGTTCGCCAGCGGCGGCCAACGGTGACGTGAGCCTCCTCCGACCCCTGGTCGGCGGGGTTTCCGCGACCGCCGACGCGCAGGTCCGCCCGACGTCCCACCCCGTTCGAGACACTGGCCGGGTGCCCGAGCACCGCGGAACGACGTCGCCCACCGATGCCCGGACGGTCCTGGCGGAGGTGAACGCCCAGACCGGTGCGCACTACCGGTGGCGTCGGCGGCTGGACGGTGGTGAGCAGGGCGGAGCGCACGTCGTCGTCGACCGCAGCCGGTCCGTCGTCCTCACGTGGGAGCCGCCGGGTCGCAGGTCCGACCAGCTCCGCCGGGCCTTCCCGGTGGTGGTCCGGGCGACCGCGGGCGGCTGGGCCGCGGCCCGGTGGCTGACCTGCGGGGAACTGGCTGGCGGCGGGACGTTCCTGCTGCAGGAGCACGTGCCCGGTACCCCGATGACCCGCCTCGACCTCGCCGAGGCCCGGGCCGTCCTGGCGGCCAACGAGACGCAGAGCGGGCTGGCGTTCCCCGACGCCCGCGACGACTCCGACCACCTCGACGCCGTCCTGGTGGGCGACCACCCGTGGAAGGCCGACGTGGCGGGGTTCACGCCGGCGGGTGCCGCGCTGGTCCGCCACGGTGACGAGGTCGTGGCCCGGGTCGGCCGGGCGAGCATCCCCCTCGACGACCTGGTGCACGGTGACCACAGCAGTGCCAACGTCCTGCTCGACCGTGACCGCGGTGAGCTGACGGCCACCCTCGTCGACTGCCAGACCGTCGGGCGGGGCAGCCGGGTGCGTGACCTGGCCGACCTCTACCGCCAGACCTTCCTGCACCCCGGGGTGGACGGCGACGGCCGGGACCTCCTGCGGGCGGCGGCGTGCGGCGTGGCGGGGCCGGCGGTGTTCGCCCGGTGCGTGGTGGCGGTCACGTACGACAACCTCGCCTGGTGGGTCGAGCACCGGTCCGCGGCAGAGTTCGACCGGGCGTGCGGGCGGTTGCACCGCCTGTTCAGTGGTCTCGAGGGGACCACCCCCGGACCCGCGTCCCCGTCCGGCCGCGGACGCTAGGAACCGGCGATGCGCTCGCGCAGGACCGGCACCCAGTGCGGCCCGTACTCCACCTGCAGCGTGGGCAGGCGCCAGTCCCGGCCGGTGACCCGACCGCGGCAGGACAGCGCCCGGCACGAGCACGTCATCACGAAGTCGGGGTCGTCCGTGATCGTCGCGTAGTCGAGGGTCAGTTCCTCGCCGGCGGTGACGTCCCGCCGCGCGACGACGGTGCACGGGTCGACCCACCAGGTGTTCGGGTCGCAGCTGTGGTTGCCCGCGCGCTGGGGCGCGTCCAGGGGCAGGACCAGGTTGAGGTCCGTCCCGACGGAGAGCGTGTCCACGTAGGTCCCGGACCTGGCCGCGTCGGCGAAGAGCCGGTGCTGCTCGGCGTCGGAGACGAGGCGCCCGCCGAACCGGCTGACGACCGTGCCGGCGCGCAGGGGGGCGGTCGCGAACAGACCGACCCCCTCGATGGGTGAGCGGTCGACCCGGGCCAGCGGGGTGAGCCGGCAGTCGAGTCCGGGCGGGGACTCCACTCGCTCAGGCGGGCCGGTCCATCCGCAGCCGCCGTTCGGCGCTGATCGTGAAGTAGTTGCTCGGGCCGCCGCCGCGCAGCAGCGGGTCCGCGGCGAGGGTGTCGAAGACCCCGTCGACGAGCACGCTCTCGTCGACGTGCACGACGACGACCTCACCGAGCACCAGCCACGCGTCCACCCCCGCCCCGGCGGCGTCGGTCAGCTCCTGCACCCCGCTGACCCGGCACTCGAAGGACACCAGGCTCTCCGCGACCCGCGGCGGACCCACCTCGAGCGACGCCTCCGGCGTCAACCCGGCGAGGGCGAACTCGTCGACCTCGGGGCCGACCGCGGCGGAGGTGGCGTTCATCCGCTCGGCCAGGTGGGCCGAGGCCAGGTTCCAGACGAACTCGCCGCTCGCCTCGGCGTTGGCGACGCTGTCCTTGCGCCCGATGCTGGAGAACCCGACGATCGGCGGGCGGTAGGCGAAGAGGTTGAAGAAGCTGTAGGGCGCGAGGTTCAGCGTCCCGTCGCTCGCCTGCGTCGAGACCCAGCCGATGGGGCGCGGCGCCACGATCGAGTTCAGCGGGTCGTGGGCCAGGCGGTGGCCTTCGCGGGGTCGGTAGGAGTGCACGAGCCGCGACGCTAGCCGCGTCTCAGCGTTCCAGCACGACGGCCTCGGCGTCCTCGGGGACGGTCGGTCTGTAGCCGTAGCCGTACTCGTAGGCGTAGGAGAACTCCGACGCCTTCGCCGGGACCATCGTCAGCACCCCGCCCAGTACCCGCGCGTCGACGGCACGCAACCGTTCCAGGCCGCGGGTCAGGTGGTCGCGGGTCGTCTTGCCGTGCTTGACGACCATGATCGCCCCGTCGGTCTGGCGGGCCAGCACGGCGGCGTCCGCGACGGGCAGCAGCGGCGGGGAGTCGATGATGACGAGGTCCGCGCGCTCGCGCAGCCGCGTCAGCAGGTCCGACATGTGCCGCGACCCCAGCAGGGCCGCCGGGTTCAGCGGGATGGGACCGCTGGCCAGGACGGACAACCCGGTGTCGCCGTAGGGCTGCAGCACGTCGTCGAGGTCCGCGCGGCCGGCCAGCACCGTCGTGAGGCCGGCGCTGTCCTCGACCCCGAGGTAGTCCGCGACCTTCGGCAACCGCAGGTCGCCCTCGACGAGGATGACCCGCATCCCCGCCGTCGCGGCCGTCAGGGCGAGGTTCACCGCGGTGGTGCTCTTGCCCTCACCGGGCAGCGCGGAGGTCACGACGAGCACCTGGGGCGGGTGGTCGACGTCGGCGAACTGCAGGTTCGTCCGGATCTGGCGCAGCGCCTCCGACTGCGGGGACCGCGATCCCTCCAGCACGAGTTCGGGGCGCGGGCCGCCCGGGCCGTCGGGGACGGACCCGAGGGCGGGGGCGCCGTGGTCGGTGATCGTCGTCAGCGACTTCACGGTCGTGTCGAGCACCTCGCGCAGCACGGCGAGACCGGTCCCGAGGACGACACCGGCGAGCAGCCCGAGGGCCAGCGTCCGGGGCAGGTTCGGCGCGATCGGGTCCTCGCGGACGACCGCGGGCCGCAGCACGCTGACCCGGACCGGGCTCATCGTGTCGGGGGTGGCCTGCTCGAGTTCGCTGACGGCGGTCCCGAAGTGCTTGGAGATCGCGTTCGCCACGTCCACCGCCAGCCTCGGCGAGGACTCGTCGACGGTGACCTCGATGAGGACCGTCCCCAGCGGCGCGCTGGAGTTCACGTGGCTCGCCAGCGCACGGGCCGTCGTCTTCAGACCGAGCTCGTCGATGACGGGCTGCAGCACCTTCGGGCTGGTCAGCACGCCCGTGTAGGACTGCACCCGCTGCTGGGTGAACATGCTGCCCTGCATGAGCGCCGTCGCGTTCCCGGTGTCGTACATCGACACGAACAGCAGGCTGTCCGCGCGGTAGACGGGTGCGCTCGCGCTGAAGGCCCCGACGCCCGCCCCGGCGCCGAGCAGCACCGAGAGGATCACCAGGATCCAGTGCTTGCGCAGCGCGCGCAGGTAGTCGACGAGTTCCACGGACGTCCATCGGCCGTCCCCGTCCGCACCTGACCCCGGCCCCTGGGGCCGGGACCCGGACGGCCGGGCGCGACGGAGGAGGCCTCGGGCCTCAAGTCGACACGCCGGGTGGACGACGATCACGGGGTCAGGCCCGGGCTTCGTGCTATCGGGCGTCCGAGGTGGAGGACCGCGTGACCATGGCCAGTGATCCGAGCACGGGTGTGCGCCCGGCCGATCGCTGGGTCGCGTCCGGGATCGGACGCACCCACGGACCCAGGTCCCAGCTGGGGTTGCTGCTGCTGGCCACCGACGCCGTCTGCGTCCTGGCCGTCGTCCTGCTGCTCGGCCACGACGAGCCCGCCGTCCTGGTCTTCTCCCCCGCCGTGCTGGTCGTCCACGCCTTCGCGGGTCTCCACCAGCCCCGCCTCGACCTCAGCATCCTCGACGACCTGCCCCTCCTGCTCGGCGCGGCCATCGCCGCGGTCGGTCTCGCCTCGATCGCCCAGGGGGCGCTGGGGATCGGGGAGATCGACGGGACCGCGCTGCGAGCCGTCCTCGTTCAGACCGCGCTGTTCACCGTCGCCCGCACCGTCGTGTACTCCGTCCGCCTCCGCCACCGCCTGTCCCGCCGCGTCGCGTTGCGCACCCTCGTCGTCGGCTGCGGTGGCCTCGGTGCCCAGCTCGTCGAGATCCTCGGCTCCGGCGAGCACGGACTGCTGCCCATCGGCTTCATCGACGACGACCCCCGCCTGCCCGCCGCGGTGCGACCGCTGCCCGTCCTGGGCGGCATCGCCGACCTCGAACGGCTCGTCGCGGAGCACGAGGTCCAGATCGTCGTCATCGCCTACTCCAACGCCCCCGAGATGGTCGTCGTCGACGTGCTCCGCGGGTGCCAGGGCCTCGACGTCGAGATCTTCACCGTCCCCCGGTTCTGGCAGGTCACCAACACCCACCGCTTCGTGCAGTCCGTGCGCGGCGTCCCGCTCGTCCGGCTGCGCCGCCCCGCGTTCCGCGCCCAGAGCTGGCGGCTGAAGCGGGTCATGGACGTGACCGCCTCCGCGATCGGGCTGCTCGTCCTCAGTCCGCTCATCGCCGCGTGCGCGCTCGCCGTGCGCCTCGAGGTCGGCCCCGGTGTCCTGTTCCGCCAGGAGCGCGTGGGCATGGACGGCCGGCACTTCCCGCTGCTGAAGCTGCGCACCCTGCGGGTGGACGACGCCGAGTCCGACACCCGCTGGAGCGTGGGCGAGGACAGCCGGGTGGGGCCGCTCGGCCGGTGGCTGCGCCGCCTCTCCTTCGACGAACTGCCCCAGCTGTGGAACGTCCTGCGCGGCGACATGTCGCTCGTGGGACCGCGTCCGGAACGTCCGCACTTCGTCGAGAAGTTCACCGTCGACTACGACGACTACCTCTGGCGCCACCGCGTGCCCGTGGGCGTCACCGGATGGGCCCAGGTCCACGGCCTGCGCGGCGACACTTCGATCTCCGAGCGCGCTCGCTTCGACAACCACTACGTCGAGAACTGGTCGTTGTGGCTCGACGTCAAGATCCTGCTGCGCACCGTCGTCCAGGTCGTCACGGCAGCCGGCCGGTGAAGCCCCTCGTCCTGGTGCTGGGCACCGCCGACTGGGACGCCGTCATCGCGACGAACCAGCACCACGTCAGCGCAGCCCTCGCGCAGCGCTGGCCGGTCGTGTTCACCGAGGGAGCCGGCACCCGGCGACTGCGGCTCTCCGACGCCCGTCGCGTCCTGCGCCGGCTGCGTCCGTCCGTCCCCGTCGCCGGACGTGCGCTCCCGGCCGGGCTCGAGGTCGTGAGCACTCGGCTCGTCCCGCACCACGCCCCCTCGACCCGCGCGGTCAACGCCCGGCTGCTGCGTCGCCAGGTCCGGCGCTGGATCGAGCACGACGGGCCGCGGCTGCTCTGGACCTACACCCCGTTCACCTACGGCCTGGAACGTCACGCCGACGCCGCCGTCTACCACCTCGTCGACCTGCTGCACGAGAACCCCGGCGTGCACCGGGGACGGCTGCTGGCGGCCGAACGCGTCCTCGCCCGCGGGAGCGACCTGGCCGTCGCGACGAGTCCCCTCGTCCAGGCCCACCTCGACGCGCAGGGGTTCACCCGGACGACGTGCCTGCCCAACGTGTGCGACGTCGACCTCTTCGCCGCGGCCCGCGGACGCGGTGTTCCACGTGGAACCATGGTCGTCTTCGCCGGGACGCTGGCCCCGCACAAGGTCGACCTGGCACTGCTGGCCGACCTCGCCGCCTCCCTCGGGACCGCGCGACTGCGGTTGATCGGGCCTGTGACCGACTCCGCCGCAACGGATCCCGCGTGGTCACGGCTGATCGCCGCCGGCGCCGAGATCGTCGGCGCCCTCCCCGCGGCAGCGCTCGCCGACGAACTCGCCGCCGCCACGGTCGGGATCGTGCCCTACCTCGTCTCGCCCCTCACGGTGGGCATCAGTCCGCTGAAGACCTTCGAGTACCTCGCCGCAGGACTGCCCGTCGTGAGCACACCGTTGCCAGCCGTCACCGCGGTTCCGGGCGCGGTGTTCGTCGCCGATCGCGAGGCGTTCGTGCGCCAGGTCCTGCACGTGCTCGCCGTCGACGACCCGTCGCGACCCGAACGCGTCGCCGCGGTGGCGCAGGGACAGGACTGGACCTCACGGGGACGGGAACTGCGGGCGCTCGCCGGGGCGCTGCTCGCGGCGTGAGCCGGTCGGGTGGAGACCTCGTCCGCCGGCGGGCGGGTCTGCCGGGGCCCTGGAGCGAGCCGCGACCCGCCGAGACCGCCGGCTGAGAGCTCAGGCCGCCGTGACCTCGGCGACGAGGAAGCGGACGGAGCTGACGACGGCGGCCGCGAGGTTGCTCACCGAGCCCCAGACGTGCAGGGCGGGAGAGTCGATCGTCACGACGACGACGGAGCCCCCTGCGGGGTGCGGGATGTGGACGTCGAACCGCCCGTGGTCGAGGAACGGTCCGTCCTCGGCGGGCGCGGGGTCCGGCGCGAAACTGCGCCGCTCGAACCGGGTGTCGACGACGGCCGGCCCGCAGGGCAGGTCCAGCCAGCGGACGTCCGCGGGGCCGTCCGCCGGAGAGTGCCTGCGCTGCAGCAGTTCCAGGATGCCGCGGGCGGCGACCTCGGGGTCGTCGTGCGCCGACGGCGAGCGCGACACCGACAACGTCACCGGGGCGATCCCGCCCTGCTCATCGCCGAGCAGCCCCAGGGCGGCGAACCCGACCTCGATCGGGGCCGCGGCCTGGGCGCGCAGCAGCACCAGGATCCGGGTCGCGACGACGAGGCGGTGCTCGTCGCCGCCGTGCGGCAGCAGCCCGGTCACGAGGTCCTCGAACGCGTCGGGGTCGGGCATCCCCTCGGCGTCGAGGTCGAGGGGGAGGGCGTGGAAACCCGCCGGGACGACCAGTTCCAGGCCGAGGTCGTCGACGGGGTTCACCGGGAGGCTCCCTGGACGGCCGCGACGAACGGGTCGCTGGGGTGGGGCTCGCGCGGGTTCGCTGCGGCCCAGGCCTTTCCGGCGACCATGGTCGCCATCTTGACGTGGGCGTCGACGAGGTTCGCGGCGGCGCTCGCGGTGTCGTCGATCACCAGTCCCGCCACGGCCGGGACCTTCTTGCCGATCACGCCCGCGACGACGTTGATCCCCTTCGTGCCGACGATCTGACCGGAGCCGAAACCGACCTGCGTGTTCGCGACGACGGACTTGGCCCGGTCGGCCAGCCCTCCGGGTCTCACCGTCACCGCCACGACCTTTCCCCCGACCACCTCCTGGATCGTGCCGAGGGGCTTCTGCAGCACACCGGGAGCCTTCTCGGCGAGCTCGGTGGTGAACACCTTGGCCGCCCACGGGACCTTGGCCGCAGCCTTGTCCACCGTGACGGCTCCGCTGAGCCGGGTCGACGCGGCGGCGGCCTTCACCAGCCCCTCCGTACCGGCGCCGACGGCCTTCACCCCACCCACGACACCCTTGATCCCGGGGAGGAGACCGAGAGCGTCCAACCCGATGGTCGTGAGGCTCACGTCGGCGCCCGCGAGCTTGGCGATGCCGTGAGCGGTGAATGCGCCCGCGCTCGTGAGCAGGGCCCCGGCTGCGAAGACCGCGCCGACGGGTTCGATGGCCGCGGTCAGGATCGCGAGGGTCGCGAACACCGACGACAGCGTCGAGAGCGCGTCCCCGACGGCGGCGAAGTCGTCGGCGTGGTCCTTCACCCAGTCCCAGGTCTTCTCCCAGCCGTCGGCGACGGTGTCGGCGATCTGCTGCCAGAGGTGGTGCTGCAGCGCCTGGTCGGCGGCCTTCTCGAGCGCGGCGCCGACCTCGTCGGCGGCGTCGAGGTAGCGCTGGTGCAGGTCCAGCGAGCGCTTGCGGACGGCCGTGAGCCCCGCCTGGGCGGAGTCGACGGCGTCGGCGAGCTCCCCGACGACCCGCGCGGTGTCCTCGGGAGCCGTGACGCGGGGCTGGTTCCGGGCGGCCTGCGCGGCGCTGACCCCGGCCGCCGCGGTGGCCGCCTCGCGTTCGAGCTGGTCGGCCTCGGCCTGGAACGCGGCGAGCTGGGTCTGCCAGCGCAGCAGCGCGTCACGCCCGGTGTCGAAGGCGTCGCGGGCCCGTTCGACCAGCGGCAGCAGGTCCTGGTGGGTCTGGTCGACGAAGGCCTGGGCCGCCTGGCCGCGCCACTCGCCGGCCTCGATGCGGCGCAATCGGCCGGCGGTGTCACCGAGGCCGCCCGCCAGGTCGCGCAGGGAGCCGGCGAGGGAGCCGGTGCCGTGCACGTCGCCCGGGGTGGGGTCGGCGCCGAGGTGGGGGAAGCTGCGCACGGTCACCGGCACGACTCCGAGAGCCTGGTGTCGACGTCGGCGAACGTCTTCTCGATGACGTCGAGGTCGGCGGTCGCCGTCCCGACCTGGTCGGCGAGCCTGCCGAGGCCGTGGTTCCAGTCGTCGGAGAAGTCCTCCAGGCGCCGGATCAGCTTCGGGGCCCCGAGCGCAGCGGTGTCGTGGCCGCCGAGGCGGCGGCGGGCGGTGCTGAGGTCGTCGGCGACGCAGCGCAGGTCACCTCGCAGGGAGGTCACGGCGGCGTCGGTCAGGCGCAGGTCGGACACGGGAACCTCTCGAGACGGGTGGCTGGGCCACCACGGTCACCCGCGGGCCGGTCTCGCGGGGCTCGATCCCCCCGTGGTCCGCCCGATGGCGCAACGGACCTCACCCACCCGTCGGGGACCGCTCACGTTTCGTACCCGCCCCGTGACGCCAGGGCCTTCGCCCGCTCGGGTGCCGCTCGCCCGTTCGGCCCTGGGACGGCGGTGAGCTGTTCCATCCTGGAGCCATGGCCCGTGAACTCCCCTCGCTCGAGCAGTGGCTGCCGACCGCCCGGCCGGTGGCGAGCGTCACCCTCGACGCCTCGCTCCGTCCTGCGTGGCTCGTCGACGCCGCCGGTGACCGGCTCGACCCCCGGGTGCTGGGCTGGGTCCGCATCCCCGCGGACGACGCACCGCTGGATCCTCCCGAGCAGGACCGGTCGAGTGCCCTGACCACCGCGCTCGAGATCGGTGGCGTCGTCGTCGCCGGGGTCGGAGTCCTCGGGCTGGTGGCGTTGATGGTGGTCGGCGACGCCGCCGGGGCGGCCACCGGGTGGTCCTCGGGGGGCTCCGGCAAGGACGAGTTCGTCCCGCCGGAGTCGTGGGGGCGGTGGACCGAACGTCGTGAGGTGGAGTGGGTGCACGCTCCGGCGCTGCGGTTCGTCGAGGGCGGGGTGCTGACGGGGCTCCCGCAGACCATCGACGTGAAGCGCAGCGACAAGAGCGGGATCCTCCCGCGCGAGCGCCTCGTGCTCAGGGCCGGGGAGGAGCACGTCGAACTCTTCGTCCAGCGCCGTTCCCGGGGTCGCTACCGGTGGCGCTCCACCGACGTCCTCGCGTCCCGGCCCGTCCCGACGCGCTGCGAACCCGACTGGCGGGTGGCCTACGGCGAGATCGCCGGCGCGGAGTTGCTGGACACGTCGAAGGGGCAGGACGGTTCGGAGAGCCGGCGGGTCGTCCTCGCGCTGACCTTCGCCGACGGGAGCGCGCTGCACCTGCGACTCGAGAGCGGACAGGAGAACCGGGTCGCGCAGGTCGTGCGGCACCGCGCAGGCCTGCCCGGCCCGTGGCGCGAGACGGAGCTCGCGGACCAGCGCTGAGGCGTGCCGCACCGCAGGTCCAGGTGTGCGACCAGCCCCGGACTCGCGGCGATCCTGGCCTCCGGAGCGCGCCGAGGCGCATGCTGGTCCCATGACCGACGCGAAGGACCCGCGGGCCCGGTTCAGGACCCTGCCCGACCCCGTGCGCCTCGAGGACACCGTCGAGACCCACGACCCGTTCCCCCCGACGCCCGACCCCGCCGAGGCCCAGGACCCCAACCGCGCCGCCGCACTGCGCTGGCCGCTCTGACTCAGCGCACCAGCGCGAGGACGACCCGGCGCCACGGCGCCAGCACCAGCACCGCGACCGCGAACACCGCCAGCACGCACCCGCCGACGGCGACGAGCCCCGGCCACCCCCGGGCGGGGGCCCACGCGCACGCACCCCACGCCACCAGCGCCACCGGAACGCACGCCCCGACCCACCGCCACAACGTCCGCGAGACCCCGAGCACGTGCGCGGCGACGGCGGCCGTCACCACGGAACCCGCCGACGCGGCCAGCCCCAGGGTCACCGGGCCCAGCAGCGCGTGCAACGACACGTTCACCGCCAGCGTCACGACCAGTCCCGCCAGCAGCGACCCCGCCGCCACCGTGTTCTCGTTCGCCGCGTTCAGCGCCTTCACCAGCACGTACGCGCACGACTGCGCCCAGAAACCCAGCCCGAAACCCGTCAGCACCGACGCCGACGTCGCCACCGCGCCCGCGTCGAACGCACCGCGGGCGTAGAGGACCTCCACCACCTGCGAACTCCCCACCGCCAGCACCACCGAGACCGGCGCGACGACCAGCAGCAACCCCGGCAGGATCCCGGCCAGGCGCTCGCGGGCGACGGTCGTGTCCAGACCGGACAACGCCGCCAGCCCGGCCAGGCCCAGCGGGACGGCCAGCAGGTTCACCCCCGTGCTCGCCACGAACCGGGCGTAGTCGACGGCCGCGACGACCTGGTCCCCGAGCAGCGAGGCGACGATCCGCTCGGTGACGACGGAACCCTGCAGCACGAGGGGCAGCAGCAGCAACGGCCGCAACCGTCGCCACAACCGCCCGAGCAGTTCCCGACCGCCCACCCCCGAGACCGGGGGCAGGAACCCGCGGCGGCGCACCGACGCGTACCCCCAGGCGTGCAGGACGACGTAGGCCGCGGCGAAACCCCCGGCCAGGACGACCGGCTGGTGCAGCACCCAGGCCAGTCCCAGCGACGCGAGCATGCCGAGGTTCTGCGCCGTCGCCCGGGCGCTGGAGAGCCGGAACCCGTCGTGGGAGATCTCCAGGTAGCTCAGCAGCGAGAACTGCAGGTAGCTGGGGATGCCGACGGCCATCACCCGCAGGAACTCCGCGGACGCCGTCGCCGCGCCGGCGTCGAGGCCCGGCGCGAGCAGGTCCACCGCCGGTCGGGCGAGCACGAGCAACCCGACGGTGAGGATCCCGGACAGCACCCAGAGGGCCGTGCGCAGTCCGTGGAACAGCGTCGCCGCCCGGGCCGGATCGGTGCTCAGGAGTTCCTTGTGCAGCGGCAGGAACCCCGCGGTGAGCACGTCGGCGGTGAAGAAGTCGACGGGCACGAGGGTCCCGGTCTGCGCGACACGGGTGGCGGTCGCCGGGACCCCCGTGCCGTAGGCCGCGGCCAGCAGCACCTCGCGCACCATCCCCAGCAGTTTCCCCGCCAGACCGCCGAGCACGAGACGCTGGACGGCGGCCCGCATCAGCCGCCGCCCAGCAGGTCCGCGTAGCGCGCCGCGACCCCGGCGAGGTCATACCCCGCGGGCAACAGCGAAGTCGCCGACCGCCCCCGCGCGAGGACGGTGCGGACCGCGTCCAGCAGCGCCGTCGGGTCGCTCGCGTCGGCCCGGGTCACGGCGTCGCCGGCGCCGGCGACCTCCGCCGTGGTCAGGGCCGTCACGGCCGGGGTCCCGCAGGCCAGGGACTCCAGGACGGCCATCGGCAACCCCTCCCGCCACTGCGAGGTGAGCAGCGAGACGTCGGCGGCCGCGTAGAGGGCGGGTACGCGTTCCCGGGCCACGGAACCCAGGAACCGGACTCGTGCGGAGACCCCGAGTTCCCGGGCGAGGTGTTCCAGCGCGGCGCGGTCGGGGCCGTCACCGGCGAGGACGAGAAAACCGTCGAGCCCGGACAGCAACCGCACCGAGCGGTCGGCGCGCTTCTGCGGGTGCAACCGGCCGGCCACCAGCAGCAGGGGAGGACCGGTGGGGATCGACAGCTCCGCCCGCAGCCCCGCAGCCGCGGCGGGGTCGGGACGGAACACCGCACCGTCGACCCCGTTGGGCAGCAGGTGGATCGGTGGCATCCCGACGAGGCTGCCCAGCGGTGCCCGGGAGAGCGACCGTTCCACGCTGGGGCCGATGGCCACGACGTCGTCGAACTTCCGGTACGTCGCGACGTCGCGCAGGAGTCCGCGGACGTTGCGGACCGCGGACGCCGTCGGCCGCAACCGGTGGCTGCCGAGCTTCGAGGCGAGTTCCATGACGGAGGTGCCGTGCGCCTGCATGACCGCGCGGGCGCCGGAACCGGCGACCAGGTCCACGCCGGAGAACGCCCCCGCGCTGATCGAGAGGACCCCGCCCACGTCACCGTCGGAGAGTTCCTGCGCGAGCGCTGCGCGGGAGGCTCGCCACCACGCCGCGGAGTAGCGCCCGCTCGGAGTTCCCGGCAACGCCCGCAGCCGCACCCCGTCGAGCACGAAGTCGTCGGGACGCCCGGGAACGGAGGTGGTCAGCACCGTGACCGCCGTGGTCCGGGCGAGTTCCCGGCACAGGTCCCAGGCCACCGACTCCATCCCGCCCACGTGGTGCACGGGCAGGCCGCGGGTCACGACGACGACGCGCTTCACCGCCGCACCAGCCCGTCGAGGAGCCCTTCGAGCCGCGCGGTCCGGGTCCGGACGTCGAACTCGCGGGTGACGTGCTCGCGGGCCGCGGAACCCAGCCGTGCGGCGAACCCCGGGTCGTCGAGGACCCGGCGCAGCGCAGCCGCCAGCGCGACGGGATCCGCCTCCGCGACGAGCAACCCGGTGACCCCGTCGAGGACGGCGGAGGGGATCCCGCCGTGCCGGCTGGCGACGACGGGCCGCCCCAGCGCCCCGGCCTCCAGCAGCACCTGACCGAGTCCTTCCTGGTCACCGCTGGGCGCCGTCGTCGAGGGCAGGCACAGCACGGCGGAACGGGCGACGAGCCCCAGCGTCGAGGCGTTGTCGAGGCGTCCCGCGAACCGCACGCGGTCGGTGAGGCCGAGGGAGGCGGTGAGGGCCCGCAGGTCCCCGAGCAGCGGTCCGTCGCCCACGCACGTCAACCCGACGCCGGGGAGTTCCGCGAGCGCCCGCAGCAGGTGGACGTGGCCCTTCTTCGGGACGAGTCGCCCGACGTGGACGATCGTGCGGGGTTCGGGTTCCCCGGCGTCGGGGAGCTTCCGCAGGTCCAGTCCGAGGTGGTGGGTCACGGTGCGGTCCGCGGGGAAACCCCGGTCCAGCAACCGGGTGCGCAGGTGTTCGGAGACGGGCAGGAACAGCTCACCCTGGCGGGCCAGCCGCGCCCGGCGGCGGGCGTACGTCACCCAGGACGGCGTCCGGGCGCGCAGCAGCGCGGCCGTGGTGGTCGTCGCGTCGAAACCGTGGAACACGGTGGCCAGCGGGACGCCCGCCCGACGCGTGGCGGGCAGGACGCAGGAACCCTCGACCCCGAAGTGGGCGAGGACGGCGTCGACCCGGAGTTCCCGCAGCAGCCGGGTCATCGGGGCGGACCCGAGGCCGGCGGTGTGGGCGGCCGCCCCGTGCTCGAGGAACCGTCCGTCCAGTCCGGCGGGCAGGGCGTCGCGGGAGAGCAGGACGGGTTCCCAGCGCGTGAACGCCCGGGCCTGTTCCAGCACGAACGTCTCGGAGGCGAGCCCGAACGTGTGCCGCAGGACGGCTACGCGGGGCACGTCGCCTCCTGGGGTTCGGCGGCCCGGGCGGCCTGGACCCGGGTGGCGACGAGGGCCAGCAGCATGGCCAGCAGGATCATCGACTTCGACTCGCCGTAGATCGCGGTGTTGTCGCCCATGCCGTGGATGAGCACCCACCACCACGCCCCGAGGGCGAACGCTGCCGTGCGGGCGACGGGGGTTCCCACGGTGACGACGACGGTGCGGGTGAGGACGACGAGGATCGTCACCGCCATCGCCAGCAGGGCGGCGACGCCGGGCAGTCCGGCGGCGGACCAGGCGGCGATGAAGAGGTTGTGCGGGGGCAGGGTCGTGATGCCCAGGGACGCGAACTGCGCGATCGTGAGGTCCCAGCCGCCGTGGCCGAGGCCGAGGACGAGGTGTTCGCGGAACATCTGCAGCGCGAAGTCCCACATGGGCTGCCGGCTCTCGAGGCTCTCGGTGGACGCCTCGGCGTAGCCGGGCACGAACTTCTCGAGGACGCCGGGGAGGACCCACGCGCCGAGCCCGATCGCCCCGGCGGCCTGCGGGAGGAACCACTTCGCGTTGGGCCGGCCGAGGACCTGGACGCCGCGGACGGCGACGGGCAGCAGCAGCGCCAGCGCGGCCGCGGTCTTGGAACCGGTGGCGAACGTGGCCGACCAGCAGACGAGGGCCCCCGCGGCGTGGAACCGGCGGCGGAGCCCGCGCTGACCGACCCCGAGGGCCAGGAAGGAGAACGTCGCGACGCCGAGGAACATCGACGACACGTTGGCGTTGATGAAGAACCCGCCGGCCTTGTCGGGGTCGGTGACGTTGTTGGCCGACCCGTTGAAGAACGCGGTGATCGCGTCGGGACCCACGACGAGCGTCGCGAGCGGGGAGTGCAGGAACGTCGCCTCGACCGCCGGCAGCAGCCGGAACGTCCAGACCAGGACGGCGTTGAGCAGGGCCCAGAGCAGCACGACGGTGAACGGCCCGGTCAGCGCCCCGGGTCTCGACCGCTCGACCCGCGTCGCGTAGAGGACCAGGAAGAGGAACGACACGATCCGGGCGACCTCGAGGATCCCGTACATGGGCACGGGCGACCAGGCGATGGCGATCCCCTCGGCCAGCGCCAGCAGCAGCACCACGCGGAACACCGGGTCGCGCACGGGGAGCTCCTTGCGCTCCAGCAGCCAGCAGACGGCGATGAGGATGACCCAGCACTGGCTCAGCGGCAGCGACAGCTTGCCCAGCGGCCCGACGAACAACTGCGGCACGGCGAGGAACGCCGCCACCGACAGGCGGGTCCGGTCGGAGGCGGTGACGCAGAACAGCAGGCCGGTGAAGGCCCCGGCGGCCGCGAGTCCCAGTTCCAGGATCACCCGCGCCCCCCGGCGTGGTGGTCGACGAAGGCGGCGACCTCGTCGCGGAAGCGGGTGACGTCGAAGACCTTCGCCCGGTCACGGCAGGCCGAGGGCAGGCAGTGCTCGGCGCGCGCCACGGCGCCCGCGAGCGTCTCGACGTGCAGGTCCTCCACGAGGGCCCCGCTCACCCCGTCGAGCACGGTCTCGCCGGAACCTCCGCGGGCGGGTGCGACGACGGGGGTCCCCGAGGCCATCGCCTCGACGGGCACGATGCCGAAGTCCTCCACCGTCGGGAACAGCAGCACGCTCGCCCGGCGCAGCAGTTCGCGGACCTGTGTCCGGGTGGGGGAGTCGAGCACGAGCACGGGGACCGGGCTCGACGCCGCGCGCTCGCGCAGCTGCGCGAGCAGCGGCCCCCGACCGGCCACGACGACCGCCCGCCCGAGGCGTTCACCGACGTCGATCGCCGCGAGGTGGTTCTTGTAGGGCACGAACCGGCCCAGGGCGAGGAGGAACCCCGGTGGCAGGTCGAGGGTGTCCGGCGCCTCGTCGGCGAAGGAACCCACGTCGACGGGTGGGTGGATGACGACGGCCTCGCGGTGCCAGAACCGTTCGACGCGGGCGGCGACCTCGGCGCTGTTCGCGGCGATCGCGGTCAGCCCGGCGGCGGCCCGGCGGTCCAGCGCGGACAACGCCCGGCGCGCCGGGGCCAGCAGCGGTGACGTGCCGCGACCGTCGAGTTCGGGGCTCCACACGTAGCGGGCGGGGGTGTGGACGTAGGCGAGGTGCACCCCGTCCGGGGCGACGAGCCGGTTGGAGGTCGCGAAGGCGTGGTGGGAGGTGAGGACGAGGTCGTAGCCGCCCTGGACGTCGCGCGCGTGCGCCCACCAGGCCGGGGCCATTAGCGGCAGGGCCAGCGCCCGCTGTCCCCGGAGGGCGTCGAGGGCCGTCGTCCGCACGCGTCGCCCGCCGAGGTCGAGGACGACGCCCGGTTCGGCGCTGAGGGCGTGCAGGTCGGCGTCGGGGAACTGTCCCGCGAGGACCTCGAAGACCTGTTCCGCCCCGGCGCGCGCCGCGATCCACTCGTGCACCAGCGCGGTACGCGGGTGGCTGCGGGACCTCGGGGGCGTCGGCATGACACCCACCGGTCGGCACCCGGCCCGCGGACCTGAGTCCCGGGCGATCACCCGGGGTCGCGCGTGCTAGCTTTTTGCCGTCGTCTCGACCACGTCCTGGAGGTTCCCCGGTGAAGAAGCTGCTGTTGGTGGCGGTGCTCGCGGGTGCCGCCGTCGTGTGGCGCCGCAAGGCGTCGGAGAAGGCCGAACGCGACCTCTGGGCCGAGGCGACCGACTCGGTCCGCTGAGGTCCACCCTCCGGGGGCATGGCGCAATTGGTAGCGCACCTGCTTTGCAAGCAGGGGGTTAGGGGTTCGAGTCCCCTTGCCTCCACCGGAACCCGTCGAGGCCGGTCACGCGAGAGCGTGGCCGGCCTTCGTCGTCCCCGGTCCGGCCGGGAGCCGGTCACCGTGCACGACACCCCCGGCCCGACCCCTGACCTCCGCGGGGGGCCGGCGGGTCAGGCGGCCTCGACGCAGACCCGGTCGCGGCCCTCGACCTTGGCCCGGTAGAGCAGGCGGTCGGCGCGGCCGTACAGGTCGTCCAGCGAGCCGGACGCGTGCGCCGTCGTGGCCGCGACGCCCGCGCTGACGGTCACCGTCGGGCCGTCCACGTCCGCGCTGACGGCGTTGCGCAGCCGCTCCGCCAGCGCCGCCACGTCGGCGAGGTCGGTGCCGGGCACGACGACGAAGAACTCCTCGCCGCCGACGCGCGCGACCAGGTCACCCGGTCGCACCGTCCTCGCCAGCACGGCGGCGACCCGGCAGAGCACCTCGTCGCCGGTCTGGTGCCCCAGGGTGTCGTTGATGCGCTTGAAGTGGTCGATGTCGAGCAGCACCGCGCCGGTCGTCGACGGGTCGGGGTCCGGCGCGCCACCCGGAGCGACCTCGAGGGCCGCGCTCAGACCCCGGCGGTTCAGCAGGCCCGTCAAGGGGTCGTGCGCGGCGAGGTGGTCGGCCCGTTCGAGCGCGGTGACCGCCCGGTGCAGCGCGGCGTCGAGACGTCGGCGCAGGATGAAGAACCCGCTGACGGTGACGGCGAGCACCATGTCGACGGCCAGCACCCGCGCCATCCGGACCAGGGGGTCCCCGGGGATCGCCAAGACGAGGCTGGAGGCGGTCCCGCCGGCCAGGGCCAGGTGGAGGAGCATCGAGCGGATGCTGGTGAACATCGCGGCGTAGAGCGGACCGACGACCAGGGCCATCACCGCCTCCTGCCGGAACGCGGGATCGCGCACGCACAGGGTGAGGACGGCGATCACCAGGGTGGCCCACACCGACCACCAGCTCTGGGGCCTGAGGGTCCGGCGGTGCTGCAGGACGGCCAGGGCGGCCACCGGCTGGGCGAGGACGCCCGCTCCCAGGACCACGGGCACCGTGCCCGGGTGCAGGATCTGCGGGACGAAGACCACGACCGCGACCGCCAGCAGCAGCAGGGCGGGCGCGCACAGGGCGATGAACACCTGGCTGGCCCGCAGGGACGTCGCCGCGTCGTCGAGCCCTCGTTCCGCACCGAGGCCCCGCGGTCTCACCACCATCTCCCCCGCACGGCCCGCGCGTCCCCGATCCGTCGATGCTGCACCCACCGCCGCACCCGTCGCGCGACCCTCCCCACCATCGGCACGGAGGGGGCCCGTCCGAAGCGGGGCACCGCACGTGGTGGTGAGCCTCACGACGAAGCGCCCGGCGTCACCGGGGGTTGGCCCCCCGGGACGCCGGGCGCTCCGTCGGAACGGCTCAGTCGCCCTTGAGCTCGTCCGGGGTCGCGTCCGTGACGGTCCCGGGGGTGACGGTCTCCGGCGTCGTTTCCGGGGTCGTCTCCGGCGCGGTCGCCTTCTCGAGGTTCTCCGTCGCGGCCTCGGTCTTCGGGGTCACGGGGGTGGTCGCCGCGGGAGCGGGGGTCCACGCCGCGCCCGGCGCCGCCCAGGGGTCCTCCTTCTTGCCCCGGGTCGCCGCCCACACGGCGGTGCCACCGGCGGCGAGGATGGTGAGGACCAGGAACTTCTTCCCCGCGCCACCCTTCTTCTGCTTCTTCTTCGCCGCTGCCCCCGTCACCGCGGCCAGGGTGGCGGCGGGGTGCTTCTTCGCGGTCTTCGCGGTCTTGCGGGCGACCTTCTTGGCGCCCTTGGCGGCGGCCGCAGCCGCCGCAGCCCGAGCTGCGGCCTTCTTCGCCGACTTCTTCGCGGAGCGGCTGAGGGGCTTCTGGACCGACTTCTGCGCGTCCTTGGCGTTGCCGACGGCGTCCTTGACGGCGTCCTTCACCGTGTCCGACGTCGACACGGCCGCCGCCGTCGCGGCGGCGACGACGGGGGCCGCCGCGTGCTGCGCGGAGTCCCGCGCGGTGCCGGCGGCGTCCTGGACGGCTTCGATCAGCTTGGGCAGCAGGTCGTCGACGATCTTGTCGCGGGCGCTGTCGACCGCGGGCGAGACCCGCTGGGCAGCGGCCTCCACGCGCGGCGCGGCGGCCTCGAGGGAACTGTTCCAGCCCTTCTCGAGGCGGGGCTGTGCCCAGTCGACAGCGGCCTCGACCTTGGGCGTGGCCCAGTCACGGGCACTCCCGACGGCCGGTCCGACCTTCTCCGCCAGCGCCGCACCCTGGGCCTGCAACTTCTCGGTACGAGTCTTGCTCAGCGACATCCGATCCTCCTCCTGCGTCGTCGTGCTCTGTCGTCGCCAACGTCCGGTGTCCCGGGCAGGTGCCCCGGACCACGGAGAGCGACGATCACCACCGCTCATCCCACCGCAGGTGGAGGCAGACCGCCAGTAGACGCCCGCAGGAAGGCGTGCAGGGGTCGTGGAAGGATGGCCGCCATGTACGCCACCCTGCACACCAACCACGGCGACATCCGCCTGGAACTGTTCGAGAACCACGCCCCGAAGACGGTGGCGAACTTCGTCGGCCTCGCCGAGGGCACGAAGGAGTGGCAGGACCCCGCCACCGGTGAGAAGAAGTCCGAGCCCTTCTACGACGGGCTCACCTTCCACCGCATCATCGACGGCTTCATGATCCAGGGCGGGTGCCCGCGCGGCGACGGCCGCGGCGGCCCCGGGTTCCAGTTCGACGACGAGATCCACCCGGACCTGCGCTTCGACAAGAAGTACCTGCTCGCCATGGCCAACGCCGGCAAGATCGCCGGTCACGGCACCAACGGCTCGCAGTTCTTCATCACCGTGACGACCACGCCGCACCTCAACGGCAAGCACACCATCTTCGGTGAGGTCGCCGACGAGGCCAGCAAGGCCGTCGTCGACGCGATCGAGAACGTCCCCACCGGCCCCGGCGACGCCCCGCGCGAACCGGTCGTCATCACCAGCGTCGACGTCGAACGCGACTGAGACCACAGCTCTGAGCACGAACGACGGGGGCGTCCCGCACGTTGGACCCCACGTGAGCGACGTCCCCGTCTGTCCCCGTCACCCCGACCGCGAGTCGTGGGTGCGCTGTCAGCGCTGCAACCGGCCCGCGTGCCCGGAGTGCCAGCGCCCCGCCGCCGTCGGCGTCCAGTGCGTGGACTGCGTGGCGCAGGGCAACCGCGACGTCCGCACCGCCCGGACGAGCTTCGGCGGTGTCCTGCGCAGCGGTGACACCGTGGTCACCAAGGTGGTCATCGCGCTCTGCCTCGTGATCTACGCGGCGAAGTACGTGCTGCCTGCTGGTCTCTTCGACTACCTGCCCCTGGGCAACTTCAGCCAGCAGTACTCGAACGCCTTCTCGGCCGACACCTGGTGGCAGCCCCTCACATCCGGCTTCCTGCACGCCGGGCTGCTGCACCTCCTCTTCAACATGTACGCCCTCTGGGTCACCGGTCAGTACCTCGAACCCCTGCTGGGTCGACTCCGCTTCAGCGCGCTGTACTTCGTCTCTCTGCTGGCTGGTGCCGCTGGTGGTCTCCTGCTGCCGGGAACGGCTGACAGCTCGCTCGTCGGTGCCTCGGGTGGCATCTTCGGGCTCTTCGCGGCGATGTTCGTCGTCAACCGTCACCTCGGTCGGCAGACAGGCCAGATCGCCGCGCTCATCGTCATCAACTTCGTGATCGGCGTCGTCTACGCCGGAATCTCGTGGCAAGCGCACCTCGGTGGACTGCTCGCCGGGGCGGTCGTCGCCTGGGTGATGGCCCGTGGACGCAGGGGCAACCCCGTCCTCCAGTGGGGCGGCACGGCCGCCGTCGCCGTCGTCGTGGTGGGCCTGCTGGCCTACGCGGCAACGGGTTCGCGCTTCTGAGGACATCCACCGTCATCCACAGGCCGTTCGCACAGGTGTGCGAACGGCACGGCCTTCATCCACCGTGTGTGGGTACCTCTGTGGATGGAACGGTTCGTTTCCCACATCTATCCACAGGGTGTGGATGAAGCGGTGGACAAACTCTGTGGACAACCGCGGCGTCATCCCCCGGCTGTCCACACGTCATCCCCAGGCAGTGGACAACGATCCACCGCCCGGGTCCGTCAGGCGAGCGCCGACGGTTCCCGTCCGGCGGCCCAGCGCAGCGTCTGCGCGGCGAGGTCCTCCCAGTAGCGGGGGCGTCCGGCGGGGGCGGGCGCGAGCCAGCCGTCCTCCATGTGCGTGCACACCGCGGGGTCCGCGGCGGCGAGGCGACGACGACGCGACGGCGTGCGCAACGACGCGACGTCGACCGCGCCGCGGAAGGCCGTGAGGTAGACGGCACGGGCCAACCGCACCGCCGGGTTCGACGACGCACCCCGGTGGTGCGAGACGAGGTCGCGCAGCCGGAAGCGGGGGATGCCCTGCACGGCGAGCAGGCTGGTGTGGTCGAAGTCGCCCCCGGAGAAGCAGCACAGGACCAGCAGCCGGTGGTCCTGGCGCAACGCCCCCACGCGGACGGCGAAGGTGCTCGTCGTCGACTCGTGCGGCACCCAGCGCACGACGTCGGCCGGCAGGCTGTCCTCCCCGCGGGAGGTGCGCGGACGGCGCCACTGCGGCACCCGGCCCTCGATGTCGTCGTGCGTGCCGACGCCGTAGGGCGCGAAGTACTCCGCGCGCGCCGTGGCGGCCGTCGCGACCAGCGAGGTCAGCGCGTCCGGGCGCCACAGGTAGTCGTCCTCGGCGAACAGGACGACGTCGTCGTCGGCCCAGTCGGAGCGGACGGCGAGGCGCAGGGCGGCGAGGTAGCTCGCCCGGTTGCTGCCGCCGGTGATCGCGGAGACCCGGCCGTGCTCGCGCATGAGCGTGAGGCGCTCCTGCGGGATCGGACCGTCGTTGAGGAACACCAGGTCGGCGTGCTCGGCGCCCCGGGCGGCGCGCAGGAACGACAGCAGGGCGACCTGCTTGGAGTACCAGGCCGGTCGCCCCTTGGCGTTCTCCCCGCCGTGGGATCGGTAGACGACGTGCAGCACTGGTCCCCCTGCTCGATCACGATCGGACCGCGATCGTAACCGTCACGCGCCGTCAGGGTTCACCGCTCGTGCACGGGAGTCACCCGATGTGACGAGTGCTATCGCCAGCGTGTCGTCATCGCGAACCCGACGAGCACGAGCCCGAAGCCCATCACCAGGTTCCAGTTGTTCCAGCCCGGCACGGGCAGCAGCGCGCCCGACAGGTAGAACACGACGATCCAGAGCAGGCCCACGACCATCAGGCCGACCATCGTCCAGATCCACCAGCGCGGCGTGAGCTGGTTCTTGCGCTTCACGGCCCGGTCGGCGTCGGCGACCACGTCGACCTGGCCCTTCCGGCCCTTGCGACCCTTGGCCGGCGTGTCGTTCACGGCGTCGACACTCGACTCCGTGTCGTCGGACTCCTTGCGGCGGGGCACGTCGACCTCCAGTAGGGGGTGGGGCCGGGACACGTGGTGCGCCCCTCTGGTTAGCGTAGTGCGACGATCGGTGTGCGGTCGGTCCACAGGGGGTGCACGTGGTGGGTGGTCCACCCTGGCGACGGTCCGCTCGACGACCGACCGCCCGACGACTGGCCGTCGCCGGCGTCTTCGCGCTGGCCGGGCTGCTCTTCGCCACCAGCGCCCAGACCTCGCGCGGGACCGACCTGCGCTCCGAGAACGCCGACCTCGGCTCCCTCGTCGCCCAGCGCTCCCGCGAGAACGAACAGCGCTCCGCCCAGGTCTCCGCGCTCCGCGGCGAGGTCGACACCCTCACCCGCGACGCCGGCAGCAGCGCCGGCACCGGCGGCGACCCGCTGCAGGACACCGGACTGGGCACCACCTCCGGGGCGCTCGCGGTCACCGGTCCGGGGGTCACGGTCACCCTCGACGACGCCCCGACGAGCGAACCGCGACCGGCCGGTGCGGCCCCCGACGACCTCGTCGTGCACCAGCAGGACGTCGAGGCCGTCGTCAACGCGCTGTGGGCCGGCGGCGCCGAGGCGATGATGATCATGGACCAGCGGATCGTGTCGACCTCGGCCGTGCGCTGCGTCGGCAACGTCCTCGTCCTGCAGGGCCGCACCTACTCCCCGCCGTACCGGATCAGCGCCATCGGCGACGTCGACGCCCTGCGCTCCGGCCTCGCGCACTCCAGCGCGATCTCGATCTACCAGGAGTACGTCAGCGCCTACGGTCTCGGCTACCAGGTCTCCGCCGGGAAGGACCTGCAGCTGCCCGCCTTCGACGGGACCACGAGCACGACCTACGCGAAGGCCGGTGCCGGGTGATCCGCCGGATCACCTCGGTGATCGGGGAACTGCTCGTCACGGCCGGGGTGCTCACGCTCCTCTTCGTCGTCTGGCAGCTGTACTGGACCGACCTGACCTCCGGACGCGTGCAGGCCGCGACCGTCACGTCCCTGGAGCAGCAGTGGGACGCGACCCCGGCCCCCACCGCGTCCGCGTCCGCGTCCGCCCCCAGCGCCGCCCCGACGGTGGACGTCGACCAGACCCCGCCCACGGGTGACGCGTTCGCGATCGTGCACGTCCCCCGCTTCGGCAGCGACTACGCCGTGCCCGTCGTCGAGGGCACCGGCACCGCGGAGCTCCAGGAGGGCATCGGGCACTACGCCGACGCCGCGCTCCCCGGCCAGGTCGGCAACTTCGCCATCGCCGGTCACCGCGTGACCTACGGCAAGCCGTTCAACCTCATCGCCGACCTGCAGGACGGCGACGCGGTCGTCGTCGCGACCGCGACCCAGTGGTTCACCTACCGCGTCCAGTCGCACGAGATCGTCAGCCCGAAGCAGGTGTCCGTCATCGCCCCCGTCCCCGACCAGCCGGGGGCCACGCCGACGCAGGCCTGGCTGACGATGACGGCCTGCCACCCGATGCACTCGGCCAGGCAGCGCTACGTCGTCCACGCGTTGCTGGAGTCGGTGCAGGACCGCAGCGCCGGGCCGCCGGCGTCGCTCGCCGCCGTGGGACAGGAGTAGCTCGTGTACGCGTTCTGGTGGCGCACCCTGCCGGGTCCGTGGTGGCTGCGGCTGCTGATCAGCCTCGTCGTGGCGGCCGGTGTCGTCCTGGTCTGCTTCGTCTGGGTGTTCCCGGCGATCGCCGACCACCTGGCCATCAACGACGGCACGGTGGACGGGCGGTAGCGCCGGGTCTGGGAGGATCGCAGCCCACGACCAGGGAGGACACGATGTCCAGCGAGTACGCACCCGGGAGCTACGGCTCCTACGGCGAGTCCGGCACCGTCGCGAAGAACGGTGCAGGTGTCGCAGGGCTGGTCCTCGGCATCGTCGCCCTGCTGCTGTCCTGGATCGTGATCGGGCTGCCCCTCGCGATCATCGGGCTCGTCCTCTCGATCATCGGCTTCCGCCGCATCGGCAAGCGGCGCGCGACCAACCGCGGGGTCGCGATCACCGGGCTGGTGATCAACGTCCTCGCGCTGCTCATCGCGGCCGTCCTGACCACCGTCTACGCGGTGGCCTTCGGCGCCATCTGGTCCAACGGCGGCGGTGACGCCGTCAACTGCTTCCTGGACACCAACGGCGACCAGGCCGCCGTCCAGGCCTGCGCGGACACCTACCGCCTCGACCTCGACCGCTGACCACCGCCGCACCACGTGTGAAGGCCTCGCGCACACGCTGCGGAACTGTGCCGGTGGGGCTCAAGGAACGGGTGCGACGCGCCGTACCGTGACGACGTGCCCACCTCCACCGACCCCGGCTCGCAGCACGAGGTCCCCGGCGCCGGTCGCCGCGCACGCGGTCAGCACTCCAGCCACGCCCACGGAGCGGCGTTCCGGGTGCTGCGCGGTCTCCTCGTCGCCGTCGTCGTCCTCGCCGTGCTCGGCGCCGGTGGCGGGGTGTACGCGTACTACAGGCTCCAGGGCAACATCAACGCCCAGAACATCGACGGCCTGCTCAGCAACCGTCCGACCGACCAGTCCACCGTGGACCCGACGACCGGGCAGTCCGCCGTCAACATCCTGGTGATGGGCAGCGACACCCGTGACCTCTCCGACGGGACCGGCGACGAGTACGGCGGCGAGTCCGCCGACCCGGGTGCACGTTCCGACACCACCGTCCTCGTGCACCTGGCCGCGGACCGCCAGAGCGCGACGATGGTCAGCATCCCCCGCGACTCCGTCGTCCAGATCCCGGCCTGCAAGCTCGCCGACGGCTCCACGACGAAGGCCCGGAAGGGCATCTTCAACGCCGCCTTCTCCCTCGGCGGCGCGGCCTGCACGATCAGCACCGTCGAGTCGCTGACCCACGTGAAGGTCGACCACTACGTCGTCGTCGACTTCTCCGGGTTCCAGTCGATGATCGACGCCCTGGGCGGGGTGACGATCTGCACGCCCGACGACATCGACGACAAGGCCTCCAACCTGCACCTGACCGCGGGGACCCACGACGACGTCAACGGTCAGACCGCCCTCGCCTACGCCCGCGTCCGTCACATCGGCGACGGCTCGGACCTCTCCCGCATCTCCCGCCAGCAGGCCCTCATGAGCTCGGTGGTCCAGAAGGTCACGAGCTCGCAGATCCTGCTGTCCCCGACCAAGCTCTTCTCCTTCCTCGACGCGGCGACGAAGTCGGTCACCACCGACACCGGGTTCGCCAGCCTCAGCGAGATCGCCTCGCTCGCGCAGAGCCTGCAGAAGATGCCCGCCAACGGCGTCCAGTTCGTCACGGTGCCCACCGAGGAGTACCCCGCCGACCACAACCGCGTGCAGTGGACCGCCGCCGCCGCCGGGCTGTGGCAGCAGATCGCCACCGACACCGCCGGACCCACGTCGGCGACCCCGACCGCGACGGCCACCGGGAACCCCGCCGACAGCTCCGAACTGCTCGTCGCGCCGTCCGGCATCTCCGTCCAGGTCCTCAACGTCGGCGCCCCGGCCGGGACGGCCGCCAACGTCGCCGACCAGCTGACCGGGGTCGGGTTCGCGAGCGCCTCCACCAGCGACGGGCCCGCGACCGACCCGGGCACCGACGTCCTCGTCCGCTACGGCACCGGCCGGGGCGACTCCGCGAACACCGTCGCGGCCGCGCTCGGCGGGGCGAAGACCCAGCTCGACGCGAGCCTCGGCAAGACCATCGTCGTCGAGGTCTCGACGGCGGCGGTGACCGTGACCGACGTCCGGGCCCGGGTCACCGGCACCCTGCCCACCGCGACCCCGAGCGCCGCCGTCACCGGCCGCGTCGCCTCCGACGACATCTGCGCCTGAGGTTCCCGTCGCCCAGGCGCCCGGGCCGGGGTGCGGCGCGGGTAGCCAGGTCAGCGGACGACCGCCGGCTCCAGCAGCGACAGCTCGCGCCGGCCCGCGTCGAGAGCGACCCGGATCCCCACCGGCATCGGCAGGTTGGGGCCGGCGTGGCCGAACTCCACCCCACCCAGGACGGGGACGTCCCGGTCACCGAGGACGTCCAGCACGATCTCGCGCAGGGACGGTGACGGATCGGGTCCCTCGAGCCCGTCGACGAGGTGCGGGACACCCACGACCATCCCGCCGATGCGGTCGAGGACGCCGGCGTGGCGCAGCACGTGCAGGTAGCTCCACACGTGCGAGGCGTACCCGCCCATCTCCTCCCAGAACAGGACCGCGCCGGCGAAGCGCTCCACCGGCAGGGCGTACCGCGTGGCCTGGACGAGGGCGATGCGGTTGACGACCCCGCCGAGGAGAGGCCCTTCCGCCCGCCCCGGGCGCCAGCACTCCCAGGACGGGGTGGTGGGCAGGGCGCCGATCGCCTCGGTCCCGGTCAGCAGCCTGAGTTAGAGGTCCTCGAGCTCGGCCCGACGTCCTGCCGGGGAGCGTCGCCACGCGCCGCCGAGTCCCGGGGTGGCCAGGTCGGCGTGGAAGCCGACCAGGCCCGTCCGCTGGTGCAGGACCAGGTGCAGCAGCGAGACGTCGCTGTAGCCGAGGATCGGTTTCGGGTCGCTGAGGACCGCGTCGACGTCGAGGAGGTCGAGGTAGCCGAAGGCCGTCTGGCCACCGTCGTGGGCGACGATCGCGCGGACCTCGGGGTCGCGCAGCAGCCCGTTGAACTCCGCGGCGATCTCCGCCGGTGGGGCCGCGCTCCACCAGTGCTGCAGCCCGACCCGCAGCAACGGGGCGCGCCGCACCCGGAACCCCATCCGCTCCAGGACCGCTTCGGCCTCCCGGAGGTCGGGCTCGTACTGCGCGTGCAGCGGTCCCGACAGCGAGGCGATGACGACGAGGTCCCCCCGCGCGAGGGCACGGGGTCGCAGGACCGCGGGCGGGCCGTCGGTGATCACCGAGGCAGTCTGGCGGGCTCCTCCGTCCGCACGCCACGCCTTGGTCGCGTCGGGGTCGGACCGGTCGCACGACGACGCGCCGTGCCCGAGACTGCGCCCGTGCCCGGCGCTGACCCCTCCACGACCTGCGCGACCTACGAGGGGAGTGCGCCTCCTGGGACGTGGGCCGAGGTCACGGCCCTGTTCGTGGCCGCGTTCGCGGCGGCCCCCTACGGGGAGGACCCGCAGGAGCTGGCGCACATCCGGACCTGGGGGCCGACACACCTGTCCCACCCGGGCGGACGACTGACCGTGGCCCGGCAGGGTGCGCAGTGCGCCGGCTTCGCCCTGGTCCACGGCCTGGTCGAGGACCAGCCGTGGCAGGCGATCCTGGCCACCCTGACCGCACACCCGGCCGCCGACGACGCCCTCGACCGTCCCGAGGACGCCCTCGTCGTCCACGAGGTGGCGGTCCACGAGGGGTTCCGCGGCCGGGGAGTCGCGCGCACCCTGCTGCGGGAGGTCCTGCGGGACCGCGACGAGGCGCGGGTGCTCATCGGGGTCTACGAGAGTGCCGAGCACGCGGTGGCGATGTACGAGCGGTGGGGTCTGGTCCGGGTTGGTTCGTTCCGCGGTCAGGACAGCGACGTGACCCTGCTGGTGCTCACCTCGCTCACGAGCGACCTGTCGCTCCGGCTCTCGACGCCGTCGACGCGCGTGCGCGTCCCCTGACCCGTGGGGGATCGCCGTCCGCCGGTGCCGTGACGCGGGCGCCGGCCTCACCCACCGCCGCCACGCGTTCCCTCACGTGGCACGGAACGTGCGCGTCCTTGTAGCGTCAGTGACGACCGTCGGAGAGACGCAACCTGGTGCGCCCCCTGCCGTGCGACGAGCTCGAGGAGGAGTGGTCCCGCTGCGACGATCCACCCCGGGTCCCGGCGCACCCGCGCACGGACCGGGGGCGCGGTTCGGGAACACACGTGCGAGGGAGGGACATGGACACCGGCGGGCTGGGTCACAGTGAACCCCTGCCTGCGGGGACCCCGCTGAACGGTGAACTCCCCCGGGAGCCCGGGCCGGCACGATCGGGACAACGTGACACCCGGGTCGCCGTCGACGCCGTCCTCCTGCCCTCGATGTTCAGCAGCGCCCCGGTGGCGGTCCTCGCCCTCGACCAGGACGGCGCGGTCACCGCCGTCACCCCCACGGCCGAACGTCTCCTGGGCTACGGCGAGGCCGAACTCATCACCCACCCGTTGCACGAGCACCTGCACCACCAGCACCTCGACGGACGGACGGTCGCGGCCGCGGAGAGCCCCATCCTGCTCGCCCTCCGGGGAGCGCGTCCCGCCGCCGGGGAGGGGGTGTTCCTCCGCCGGGACGGCTCCGCCCTGGTCCTGGCCTGGGCCTTCGCCCCCACCGTCCTGGCCCGGACCCTCGTCGGTGGTGTCCTCACCCTGTCCGACACCACCGCCCAGCACGCCGAGGCCACCCGTCAGCGACAACGGCTCGACGCGCTGGAGGAGGCCAACGTCCGCCTGGCCCTGCTGGCCGAGGCCTCCCGGGTCCTGGGCGGGGCCGACGACGTCGAGGACGGGTTGACCGCCCTGGCCGAACTGCTCGTCCCGGCGCTCGCCGACTGGGTCACCGTCGACGTCCTGGCCGAGGACGGGACCAGCCTGCGGCGGGTGGCCCTGGCCCACCGCAACCCCGACCTCCACGCCACGGCCGCCGCGAACCTGGGTCCTCTGCCGTCGCTGGAACCGGCGATGACCAGCCGGTTGGCGCAGGTCCTGCACGGTGCGGGGATACAGCACCAACGCATGCCGGCGCCGGACCAGGCGTGGACGCTGGACGTGGACGCCCTGGCCGGCAACCGTCTCGAACTGGCCCGACGACTCGGGGCGTCGGAGTGGGTCACCGCTCCGTTGCGGGCCCGGGGGCGCACCCTGGGAGCGATCACCCTGGTCCGCACCGATCCCTCCCGTCCCTACCGGCAGCAGGACTCCGACTTCGCCGCCGACCTGGCCGTCCGCGCGGGTGCGCTGCTGGACACCACCCGCGTCCTGCAGCGCCAGGCCCGGCGCGCCGAACAGATGCAGCGGGCGTTGCTGCCCGAACTCGCACCCCGGATCGGAGCGCTGGACCTGGCCGGGCTGTACCAGCCCGCCAACGACTTCGCCCAGGTCGGAGGCGACTGGTACGACGCCTTCGTCCTGCCCGACGACAGCGTCGCCCTGGTCATCGGCGACGTGGCGGGCCACGACCTGCACGCCGCCACCCGCATGGGGGCCATCCGGCACAAGCTCCGCGCCCTGGCCGGGGACCGCATCGCACCACCGTCCGAGGTCATCGCGCGTCTGGACCGGATCCTGCACCGCTTCGCCCCCGACGACCTCGCGACCCTCGTCTACGCCCGCCTGCACAGCGACGCAGCCGGGACGACGTTGCAGTGGGCCAACGCGGGGCACCCGCCGCCGCTCCTGCTGCGGGCCGGCGAACCCGCGCGACTGCTCGACGAGGTCGTGGACCTCCCGCTCGGCGTCGACGAGGACGAGGAGCGGACCGACGCCCACCACCTGCTCACGACGGGACGACTGCGCTTCACCCCGGAACCGCCGAACCCCGCCGGAGACGGTCCCCCCGCCCCGGGGACCGGCGGGCGCTCGCCGGGATCGAAGGCGCACACGCTGGTCCTGTACAGCGACGGTCTGGTGGAACACCCGGACGAGTCCCTGACCGTCAGCTTCCAGCGGTTGCTGGCGGCCGGCGAGGACCTCACCGACACCCCGCTGCAGGACCTGCCCCGAGAACTGCTGCGACGGATGGGACCCACCGGCCTGGACGACATCGCCGTCCTCGCCGTGCGGATCGACGTGCCGGAGCAGTCCTTCCGCCACCCCGACGGGTGAGGCGACGTCGGAGCCGTTCCGTTCCCCCGTGCCACGACGCGGCACCACTGGCGAACAGCACCGCGCAGGCGAGCGCCGAGGAGCCAGGAGACGACCGGCGGTGGAGGGTCGAGAGGGTGCTCGGGACCCGTGCGGTCATCGACGGAGGTCCGACCGACCTCCACCTGGACGACGGCGGACGCTTCAGCGGCTGGCCGCGCCGCGCCGGGACTCCAGCACAGGTTCGACGAGGCGTTCCACCACCGCACCGGTAGCCACCGCGGCCACCGCGGCGTGCAGGACCTCGACGACGCCCTCACCACCGCGCCAGGTCCGCGGCGGTGCACCGGCGCCGGTGGCGTTCTCCAACGTCTGGTCCACGATGATCCGCGCCAGCGTCTGTGCCACGTCGGCACGGACCCGCACCAGTCCACTGGCCCGCCACACCCCACGCAGGGCACCCAGTGCCGCACTCGTCGCCACCACCATCGTCAGGGTCGCTGCGCCGGGCTGGTCGTCCTCGCCCGGGGAACGTCCGGCCAGGAGCAGCAACGTCCGGCCCGGCACGTGGGAAGCGCGACGGCCGGTGACGGCCCGCTCGAGACGCTGACTGGCGGTCATGGCCGCCGCCCCGGCCAGCCCACCCAGCAGGCCACGGCCCGCGGCCGCGGCGAGGACCGGCCCTCGTCCGCGCCGGTCAGCGTCCGAACTCGTGATCACCCATGGCACGAGGTCACCTCGTACCGGCCGCACGAGGACCGCCAGCCACGGCGGCGACACGGCGGCCACACCCTCACCCGCCGGCTCGAGCGGGCGCAGCGACGGCGACCGCACCCTCAAGACGCCAGCGCGACCAGGCGTCGCACGACGACCGACGCCACGACGAACGCGGCGAGACCCACGAACACGGCCGCCACCCCCGCCACGAGAACACCCATCGTCAACGCGAGGAGGAGACGGACCGCGACAGCGGCCACCACGGCCGCAGCCGCGGCAGCCGACACCCCGACCAGCCGGTGCCCGCTCCGGCCGCGGCGATCCGCGACCACCAGCACGGCGACCGCCGCCCCCAGGCTGAGGACGCCGAGCACCGCGCCCACGAGCGCGCCCACCCCCGCACCGCTCAAGACCGTCGCCGCGACCAACCCCGCTCCGAAGGCCCACGCCCCCAGGGCGATGATCAGCAGCAGCAGTCCTGCGCCGCCCACCGCTCCCGCCAGAGCACCCCAGCCCAGCCCACGCACGACGACAGCGCGGGTCCACCCACGCTCGATCTCCCCGCCCCCGGTCACGGATCCAGCGTGCCAGCTGAGCCGGCTCGAGCTGGTGATCTCGTGTCACCCGGGGGCTCGCCGGCGGACAGCACACCCACCGCAGCTGGTGGCGGCTGCGTCAGCGAGACGGCGCCCCGTCGGTCAGCAGGGCGGCGAACTCGGGCACCGCGGCCTCCGGCTCCCAGACGACGAACTCCACGACCTCGCCGTCGGTGAGGACCACACCCAGCCTCCGCTGCCAGGTGGCGATGCGGCGCCGACCCCGGACCAGTTCGGTCCCGCCGAGCTGCGACCTGTCCCAGGACTCGGCGCGCAGTCCGATCAGTGCCTCCACGGTGTTCGGCTGGAACAGCAGCCGACGGTCGGTGAGGTTCAAGGTCCCACCCCGTGCGATGCCCCGTCGCAGCCAGTTCGCGTGCCAGGTGCGCAGCACCTGCTCACCAGGCGCCAGCTCCGGACGAGGCAGGAAGATCCGTGGACGCACCCCCGCACCCTGCCATCCCGACGCGTCGGGCCGCCCGGTCGTCCCGCGTCGTGCGCCGACGGCCGGCGACCTCGCTCATCGACGTCCGGAACGCAGCAACACCTCGACCGTGACGGCGCGGCGAAACCCGCTGCCACGCCGACTCCGACCTGGCCTCCGGCACCTGACCCGACTTCACTCATCTGACGATGTCCGCGAAGTGCTGTCGTCGTGATCGAGCTGACCCTGCGGAGATGACCTGCGACTCACCAGGTGAGTCCGTCGAGGTGGTTGCGACCGGACAGCAGGCCGGTGATGCGGTTCCGCGCCGTCTCACGGACCTCGGACCGAGGGTGGTGCGCGTAGAGGGCGAGCTCCACGTGCATGTCGTAGAAGTTCAGACGCTCGCGCAGGTGCTCCCGCTCGAACAACTCCGGGTACGCGCCGCGCAGCCAGCGCGGGACCTCTGCCAGCGAAGTCTCCTCGAGCCCTCGCTCGTCGGGTGTGGGAGGGAACTCCCGCGGCCGCGCACACCAGCGCAGGACGGTGTCGAGCTCGACGTCGGCCGGCTGGGCCAACGCCTCAGCGAAGTCGATGAGGCCGGTGACGCGTCCCTGGTCGACGATCACGTTCGACCCGTGGAGATCACCGTGGACGAGGACGGGTACGTCAGGGGCGAAGAGCGTCAGCCGCTGCTCGATCCAACCGGCGACGTCGACGAGCAGGTGCGGATCGTGGCCGGGCAGCCGTCGGGCCGCCTCGACCAGGGCCAGCGTGGCACCAACGACGGGCGGGTGGAACGCAGGCCACGGCTGACCATCGAGCGCCCCGACCAACCAGGGCGGCAACAGGCCGGCCGGGACGGGGATGCGGTGAAGCGCCCGCAACGCCGAGCCCAGGCTCTCGATCATCGATCGGCGGGTGGGTGGGTCCGCCGTCGGCCACGCCTCGTGGAGGGTCTGCCCGGGCAGGCGTTCGGAGACGGACCACGGCCCGTCCGGGCCGTCGCCGTGAGCGAGCAGCCGTGCATGGGGGACGTCGCTACCGGCGAGGAGGCTGACGACTGCGGCTTCGTGGCGGTAGGCGTCGCGGTGCCGCACGTCGGTGTTCAGACGCACGACGCATCCATCGCCCACCCAGGCGCGACTCACCCAGCCGGACTTCGGGTGGAACCGTCCCGTCGTTGCGAGACCGGCGGCCTCCAGCGTCCTCGACAGCACCGGATCGTGAGTCGGCTCGAGGGGGGTCGTCGGGTGAGTGGTCACGGTGCTCCTCCGACGGGCTGGTGAGGCGACCAACCTAGCCACGTCCGTGCCGCGAACGGGACGCGCTCGTGCCGCGGTGCGCGCGAAGGGCACGGTGATCCCGCGGTGCGGGCCGGCGACGTCGCGGTCGCGGCGGTGAACGAGCGCAAGCCGGTTGCACGGATCGCCGACACGACGTCTGTGGCGCAGGCAGGATCGAGTCGTCACCGCACCGGGGAGCGAGAAGGCGGATGAGGCGCTGTGAGGTACGAGATCCAGCCCAGCGGCGTGGCGCAGTGGCAGAACGGCGATGGCAGTGTCCCGACGTGGCTGTCGTGGCACTCCGCCTTCGGCGACGCTGACCTCACGGTCCGGCCGCGCCGCGCGATCACCCCAGGAGCCCCGCGTCCCGCGCCAGCTGCACCGCCTCCACCGCTGATCGCCGGGTGAGCATCGTGACGTTCCACCGACGACGCGTCCCCTCCGCTGGGCGGGAGACCGACCACCCCACGCTGACCGCTCCACTGCGGTCGGCCTGGACCCCGACCGCGGTCCCGCCGACCTCGACGACGGTGGAGTCACCCCCCTCCTGCGCAGGGACGGGTGAGCCGTCGACGTCCAGGTGCTGCCGGCGGTGGACCATCGACAGCGGCCAGGGACGGTCGTCGGCTTCCTGCACGTAGAGCGCCGTGACGTCGGATCGCAGCACGGAGGACCTGCTGGCCTGTCGCCAGTCCAGCTGCCGGGGGAGGTAGAAGGCCGCGAACAGTGCGGTGACCTCCCGCCCGTCCTGGTCGACGTCGAGGGTCGGCTCGCCGTCTCGCCCCGGCACGGCCAGCACTTCTCGCTGACCGGTGGTCAGGCGGTCGGGCAGGCGCACCGGGGCGGAGCCGGTGAGCAGGCGCAGGCGGTCCGCGGTCACGGCAGCCCAGGACCGGTGCAGGTGACCGGGCGCGCGGGTGAACGGCCGCAGCGCGGACGTCAGCTCCTCACCACGCCTCAACCCCCGCAGGGCCTCGACCACCTCGCTCGGCAACTGCTCCGGTCGTGCTCCGTCCGGCATCTCCAGACCTCCCGTCCTCACGGCGACGACCTCCCAGCTGGGCCGGTCCCCGACGGTCTCACCCCGCGAGACCGCAGGGGGAGGGCGCCGGGCTCACCAGGTCGCGTCCGAGGAGGTGGCTCGCACGACCAGTGCTCCGCGCTGACCGGGGATCGTCTGGAACCGTCCGACGAGGCGACCGCCGGGCGCCGTGGCGACCAGGACGTGCAGGTTGCCCATCTGCTCGTCGCCGACCTCGGCCACCGACACCTCGTCCACCCCGCCCGCAGCCTCCACCCGGTCCCGCAGCACCCCCGCCTGGTCCTCGGGGATGCGGTAGTCCGCGCTGACCCGACGGCACAGTCCCCGCTCGTCGTCGTCGTGCAGCGCCGCCAGCACCCCCCGCACCGCCTCCCGGGGGTCACCCGCCCCGGCACCGCAGGGACCGGTGGAGCGCCAGAGGACCAGGGCGCTCACCACGGCGAGCAGCACCAGCCCGCCGACGACGACCGGTGCGGACCGGCGGGGCGGGCGGGTGCCGTGGAGCGGTTGCGTCACGACCTCACCGTGCCGCAGCAGCGACTGCCACCGGGCGGCTTCGCTCCGGTCCGGAGGGCTGCACCTCCCGGTCGTCGGGGCCTGCAGCCGCGCCGGCGGGTGGTGCGGCCGCCGGGGTGTGAAGCTGGTCCGGATGGCTGACACCGCAGGAACCGCCGAGACGTCCTCCCCGCCCGTCGGACGGGACACCGCGGTCGGGCTGCCACCGCTGCTGCCGCTGGCGGTGGTGGTGGGGATCGCGCCGCTGGCCACGGACATGTACATCCCGGCGCTGCCCGCGATCGCCGCGGACCTGGGCACCAGCACGTCCGCCGTCCAGCTGTCCCTGACCGCCTTCCTGGTGGCTTTCGCCATCGGGCAGCTGCTCATCGGACCCGTCTCGGACGCGGTGGGGCGCCGACCGCTGCTGCTGGCCGGGACGACGGCGTTCGCCGTGGCCTCCGTCGTCTGCGCGCTGGCCCCGGACCCGGTGACCCTGGTCGCGGCGCGGTTGCTGCAGGGTCTGGCCGGCGCGGCCGGGTCCGTCGTCGGGCGGGCGGTGGTGACCGACGTCCTGCAGGGCGCGGCCCGCGCCCGGACGATCAGCTCGCTCGCCGCGATCAACGCCCTCGGCCCCGTCCTGGCCCCGCTGCTGGGGGCGGCACTGCTGCTGGTGGGGGAGTGGCGGTTGATGTTCGTCGCGCTGGCGTGCCTCGGCCTCGTTCTCGCCGCGAGCGTGAAGTTCACCTTCCGCGAGACGCTCCCCCCGCACCGCCGGGCCTCCGGGGTCGGGCTGCACGCCTCGGCGGCCCGCATGGGGACCCTGCTGCGGATCCCGCGCTTCAGCGCCTACCTGGTGACCTCGTGCTGCGCCACCGCGGGGTTCTTCGCCTACATCGCCACGAGCTCCTTCGTCTTCCAGAGCGAGTTCGGCTTCTCGGAACCGGCGTACACGCTCGTCTTCGCCACCAACGCGTCGTGCATGATCGCGAGCACCCTGGTCTTCCGTCGTCTCGTACGGCGCCACGACGAGGACGTCCTGCTCTCGATCGGGCTGGGCGTCGCCGCCGTGGGGTCGCTGGGCGTCCTGACCGCGGCCCTGCTCGGCGCGGGACCCGGACCGGTCTGGATCTGCCTGGCCGTGGTCACCGGAGCGTGGGGGTTCGTGATCACCGGGTCCGCGACGCGGACCCAGGCCCTCGGGCAGGCCCTCCCCGGGACGGCCGCGGCGCTGCAGGGCGGCCTGGCCTTCGGCGTCGGGGGTCTGGGGACACCGCTCGCCGGGGCCCTGGGCGGGACCGCCGTCGCCATGGGGGCGGTCATGGCGTCGGGGCTGACCGTCGCCGTCGTCATCCAGCTCGTCGCGACCCGCCTCGCGGCCCGCGCCCACCGGGGCTGAACCGCCCGCGGACGGCGGGAGTCGGCAAGACTGCGGGCATGCAGGAGATCACCGACGACACCGAACTGCGCGAGCTCATCGGCGAACCGCTGCCGCGGGCGTGGGAGAAGGAACGCACGTCCCTGCACGAGCTGGACCGGGCCTGGCTGGCGGCGTCCCCGTTCTGCCTGCTGGCCACCGCCGGCGCCGACGGCTCCTGCGACGTCTCGCCCAAGGGCGACCCGGCGGGGTACACCCTCGTCCTCGACGAGGGGACCATCGCCATCCCCGAGCGCCCGGGGAACCGTCGCGTGGACAGCCTGCGCAACATCCTGACCAACCCTCACGTGGGATCGATCCACCTGATCCCCGGGCGGGGCGACACCCTGCGCATCAACGGTCGCGCCCGCCTCGTGCGCGACGCCCCCTTCTTCGACGACATGGTGGTCAAGGGCCACCGCCCGGTCCTGGCCATCGTGGTCGAGGTCGAGCAGGTCTTCCACCACTGCTCCAAGGCGTTCCTGCGCTCGCAGCTGTGGCAGCCGGAGACCTGGGCGCCGCAGGCCGTCCCCCCGCGGGCGGTCCTTGCGCAGACCCTGGAACGGCCGGACGCGACGCTGTCGGACCTCGAGGACTACTACGGTCCGAGCTACGCCGACGGGCTGTACCGCGGACAGTGACCCGTGGGCGCCCCGCGGCTCAGGCGGCGCGGAGTTCGGTGCGGTGGGCCGCGGCGAAGTCGGCGACGGTGACGGCGGGTCGTCCCAGCAGGTCGGGGACGTCGGTGGTGCACAGCCGCCCGTCGTCCGCACCGCGGCGCACCACGTCCACGAACTGGTGGACGAGGCCCTTGGCCTGCCACGCGGGGGCACCGGTGGCGCGCAGCACGCCGTAGAAGAGCGGCGCGGGAACCTGGACGTAGCGCACGCGGTGCCCGAGCGTCGCGGTCAGCACGCCGGCGACCTCCGGGTAGGACAGTGGCCGGTCCCCGGTGAGCCGGTAGACCCGTCCGTCGTCCCCGGCGCCGCCCTGGACGGTGGGGTCGGTGAGGACCCGGGCGCCCACGGCGGCGACGTCGAGCACGTCGATCCAGGCGGTCGCCCCGTGCCCGCTGGTCTGCGGCAGCCACCCGCGCCGGATGGCCGCCGCCTCCACGAGCAGGTTCTTCGTGAACGCAGCCGGCTGCAGGCGCGTCCACGCCAGACCGCTGCGCCGCAGGTGCTCGTCGGCCAGGGCGTGGTCGCGGGCCCAGGGGATCGCCGAGCGGGGGTTGGCGTCGGAGGCGGACACCTTGACGACGTGGCGGACCCCCGCGGCGACCGCGGCGTCGATCGCGTCGCGGTTCTGCCGGAACTGCTCCAGGCCCGGGGGAGTGTTCAGGAAGACCTGGTCGCACCCCCGCATCGCGGCGCGCAGGCTGTCGGTGTCCTCGAAGCTCCCCAGGACGGCGTCGAGGCCGCGGTCGGTGAAGGCGCGGACCTGTCCGGGCCGTCGGGCCAGGACCCGGAACGGGACGCCCCGGGCGGCGAGGTCGTCCACGAGGTGGGTACCGACGTCACCGGTGGCGCCGATGACCAGCGACCGGGCCGGGGTGACGTCGGGACGGGGCGGGGTGGGGAGGGTCACGTCGACCTCTTCACTAGCAGGAACCTGTTGGTGAGAGACTGCACTCCTCTCGAGGAGGTGGCAAGCCGACCGTGGACGTGACCGAGGACGACATCGACGCGCTCGTGACGTGGTCGCTGATCCGCGCCGCGCACCGCGCCCAGCGCGAACTCACGGCCGTGTTCGCCCACCACGGGTTGTCGCCGGTGCAGTTCGGCGTGCTCTCGCACCTGGGCACCGGAGCCGAGTTCACCCAGGCCCAGCTGGCCCGCAAGGTGCTGGTGCGACCGCAGTCGTTGAGCGGGGTCCTGGACGGGATGGTCGAACGCGGCCTGATCACCCGGGACTCCGAGCGGACCAAGGGACGGCGCAACCCGCTGACCCTCACCCCCACCGGCCGCGACCTGCTCGCCGAGGTCTGGCCGTCGGTCCAGGCCGCGAACCGGCCCGAACGGTTGGACTTGAGCGCGGCCGAGGTGGCCGCCCTCAACGAGGTCCTGCTGCGGATGGTCGACGGGGACGGGTGACGGCGTGGCCCGCCTCGGCCCGGAACTCGCACCCTCTCGACACCGCCGCCCGCACTGGGCACGCTGACCCGGGTGACGTCCTCCGCAGAACCCCGCAGCGCCGGGCCCCGGACCTCTTTCCAACGCGTCGTCCTGGCGGCCCTGGGCGGCGCGGTCGTCACGTGGCTGCTGTGGCACTTCGGCTTCGGTGGCAGCACCGGCGGGTCCGCCGTCCAGGCCGTCCTCGTCTTCGTCGTCGTGGCCGGCCCCGCGGGTTTCGAGCGGTGGAGCAGGCGGCGGTGCCCGTCTCGACCATGACCGGGGGAGCGCTCTTCGCCCTCGTGGCGGGTCTGTGGCCGATCCTGCGCGGCACGCGAGCGCAGCAGTGCACGTCCGAGTTCGACACCCACCGCTGATCGGGCCGGGAGCAGAAGGAGGTCCGGCGGTGTCCGCAGCCTCCGACCCGCGACTGCGGGCCGCCCACCCACGGTTCCCCACCCCCACCCGTGATCTTGCTGGGAAACCCAGCAAGATCACGGGTGGGGGGTCGAGGAACACGCACGCATCGACGGCGCCGGGACCTTCCGGGCCTTCTGGTCGATCGTCCTGCCGCACGCCTTCCACCCCAGGAGATCCTCGTGTCTGAAACCCACCGCGCCGACCTGGCCGCGGACGCTCCCCGACCGGACCCGAAGAACCTGCAGCCGCTGCTGGCCGACCAGACCGTCGTCCTCCAGGCCCCTGTCCAGGCGTGGAGCGCCGCGGACGGCGGCATGGGCGACGCCGCCGTCCACGGGGTCTGGGTCGGGGACACCCGCGTCGTCGCTGACCTGCGCGTGCGCGTCGCCGGGACCGCGGTGGAGAACATCTCCTCGGCCCTGCTCGACGCCCACGAACTGCGCACCCAGGCCCTGCTGCGGGGCCTGGACGACCGTGGCGCTGATCCGGACGTCCGGTTGAGCCTGCGTCGTCGCGTCAGCCGCACCGGGATGCACGACGAACTCGTCCTGACCTCCCGCCTCGCCCACCCGGTCGACACCACCCTGGAGGTGCACCTGCGTGCGGACGCCTCCGCCATGGAACTCGTCAAGGCCGGCCTGTCGCCCCGGGCCGCCGACGGGGTCGACGTGGACGGCGAGACCGCCCGCTGGTGCGGCGGCGGGGTCGACAACCAGTTGCGCGCCCCCGGTGCCCGCCTCACCGTGGACGGCCCGCGCGTCGTCCTGAGCTGGACCGTCCGGCTGTCTGCCGCGGGCTCGCAGACGGTGGGCTGGACCCTGCGTTCGGAGACGGGAAGTGCTGTCGTGCAGGGTGTCGAGGGCGACGCCCCGTGGTCCGTCCCGCGGACCCCCGTGGGAGACGACCGCCTGACGCGCTGGCTCACCCGCGCCCTCGACAACCTCGCCGCGCTGCGGATGAGCACCCGCGAACGACCCGACGACGTCTTCCTCGCCGCGGGCGCCCCGTGGTTCTTCACCCTCTTCGGTCGTGACTCCCTCTGGGCCGCAAGGTTCCTGCTGCCGCTGGACCACACCGTGGCGGCCGGGACCCTGCGCGTGCTGGCCGCTCTGCAGGGAACCCGGTCGGTACCCGGGACCGCCGAGCAACCCGGCAAGGTCATGCACGAACTGCGCCGCGAAACCCTGCACATCCCCGGCGAGGGTGTCAGTCTGGCCCCGCTCTACTACGGGACGATCGACGCCACCCCGCTGTGGATCTGCCTGCTGCACGACGCCTGGCGCGCGGGGATGCCCGAGGCGCAGGTGAGCGAACTGCTGCCGAACCTGCAGCGCGCGCTGGACTGGATGCGCGAGCACGGGGACAGCGACGGCGACGGTTTCCTGGAGTACGTCGACGAGACCGGTCACGGTCTGGCCAACCAGGGCTGGAAGGACTCCGGCGACAGCGTCCAGTGGCGCGACGGCACGTTCGCCGAGGGTCCGATCGCCCTGTGCGAGGTGCAGGGTTACGCCCACGAGGCCGCCGTCCACGGCGCCGACCTCCTGGAGCACTTCGGTCTCCCGGGAGCGGCCGGGTGGCGGCAGTGGGCCACCCGCTTGCGTGAGCGTTTCCGCGCGGAGTTCTGGGTCCGCGACGAGCAGGGCCCCTACCCCGCCATCGCCCTGGACGCGGCCAAGCGCCCCGTGAACTCCCTCACCAGCAACATCGGGCACCTGCTCGGCACGGGTCTGCTCGATCCGGCCGAGGAGGACCTGGTGGCCCTTCGCCTGGTGTCGCCGCAGTTGAACAGCGGTTACGGACTGCGCACCCTGTCCACCGCCGACCGCGGGTACTGGCCGTTGAGCTACCACCGCGGCAGCGTCTGGACCCACGACACGGCCATCGCCATCGCCGGGCTCCTCCGGACCGGACGGTCGGAACCCGCACGGGAACTGTCCGAGGGGCTGTTGCGCGCAGCGGTGGCGTTCGGTTTCCGGATGCCCGAACTGCACTCCGGCGATCCGGCGTCGGAGCACCCCGCCCCGGTGCCCTACCCCGCGGCGTGCCGTCCCCAGGCCTGGTCCGCGGCCGCCGTCGTTCCCGTCTGGAGCGCCCTGGCCGCCGACGACCGGACCGAGGGGTGAACCCGGGTGAGTTGCACCAGTGCTCGGTGGAGGAGGCGGACACCGACGGGATGTCGTTCCTGCACCGGCCCCCGGGGCGGCACGGGTTGACCCCGGGTCACGACGTCCCCCGGCCGTCGCTCACCCGGGGAGGGTGAGCAGGACGCGGCTCCGCGAACCGGCATCGACCTGGTCGTGGGCTTCGGCGATGCGCTCGAGCGGCAACGGCTGCCCGTAGGGGATGACCAGGTCCCCGGCCGCAGCGGCCTCCGTGAGCTCGACGGCGGCCGCCACCTTCGCCGACGCCGGGAAGTCGTCGCTGCCCAGCAGCCGGATCGTGGTGTTGCGGAAGAGCATCGGCCAGAACGGGAACGCGGGACGGTCCTCGCGGGTGGCGAAGGCCGCGATGACGGCGTCGTCGCCCACGACCGCCGCGTCCAGGTCGACGTTGCTGGAGAAGGAGACCTCCACGATGCGGTCGACCCCGCCGGGGGCGACGTCGAGCACCGCGGCGGCGGGGTCGTCACCGTCCAACGCGACGACCGCGTCCAGCCAGCGCGAGGACTCCAACGCCGGCAACGCGGTGACGTCGGAGGCGCGCCGCACGGTGCCGATGACGCGGGCCCCGGCACGGTGGGCCAGCTGCGCGGCGATCGAGCTGACCGACCCCAGGACGCCGTGCACCAGCACCGTCCGGCCGCGGACCGGTCCGTCGGCGAAGACCGCACGGTGGGCGGTGATGCCCGGGATCCCCAGGCACGCCCCGACCTCGTCACCGACCGCGTCGGGCAGGGCCACGGCCTGGTCGACCGGGACGACCGTGCACTGCGCTGCGGTTCCGGAGGGGCGGTAGGACTGCGCCCCGTAGACCCACACCCGGCGCCCCACCAGGTCCTCGTCGACTCCGGCTCCCACCTGGTCGACGACTCCGGCGCCGTCGCTGTGCGGGACGACGCGGGGGTACGACATCGCACCACCCAGCCAGTCGCCGCGCTTCTTCGTGTCGCCGGGACTGATCCCGGAGACCGACACCCGCACGCGCACCTCACCCGGACCGGGGGTGGGATCGGGCAGCTCCCCGACCTGCAGGACGTCGGCGGCTGCTCCGCGCTGGTCGTACCACGCTGCGTACATCGGGTGGGTGTCCTCTCACTGGCCGGGAGCGCCGGAGCAGGACACCTCCCTGCGGACGCCGGGGCTGAGCGTCGCACGGCGCCCGGACCGTTCCCCCGGCGCTCCCGACGTCGTGTCCAGATCGGCTCCACCGACCTGTCCTTGGCCCTGGGCGCGTCCCACCCCGGAGACCCGCGGTCGGCGACGCCCTGGCCGTCGCCGTCGAACGCATCGTGGCCGCCGCCCGCGCGGCCGGGGTCTCGGTGGGCATCCACACCACCAGCGGCGACGTCGCCGCCGCGCGGCTGGCCGAGGGGTTCGACCTGGTCACCGTCTCCGGCGACCTGACCCACCTGGAAGACGCCGCGACGGCGCACCTGCGGACCGCCCGCGGCTGACGGGCGGGAGGCTCGGTCGTGTCGATGTCCGGGCTTTCGGCCCTGGCCGTCGCACCCACCGCTGTCACCACATGAGGTCACCCGTGGGTGAACCGAAACGGTCACCCGGGCGACCAGATCGGCGCACCCACGTCTTCCCCCACGACGGGGGTGACCCAACTGTGTGGCCCACGTCGGACCGGGTCCAGGTCGGGGAGCGGCTCGGTGAGCTGCTCCGACTCCACGGTGCGACCACAGCGACCACGCTGCCTCACGCGGCGCCCTCGACCACGTGCTCGTCGTCCAGCCGGGCCCCGCGCAGCGCCGAGGTGGTCATGACCGCAGCCGTGCCGATGACCACCACGGCCGCGACGGCGAGCGCGACCGGGTAGCCGGCCGCGTCGCCGAGCAGACCACCCAACGGTGCCGCCACCACCACCGCGGCCCGGTTGAACGAACGCATCGTGGTGTTCATCCGGCCCTGCAACCGGTCCGGGGTCACGACCTGGCGGTAGCTCATCTCGTTCGCGTTCGACGCACCCATGCACAACCCCAGGAACAGCTGGCCGAGCGCGAACACGCCCCAGGCGACCCCGCCGGCCCACGGTCCGTCGCCGCCGCCGGCGGGCGCCACCGAGGGGGCGAGCGCCATGACCGCCCACGCCAGTCCCGTCCCCGCCTGGGTCGCGATGATCACCCGCCCCGCACTCCAGCGCCGGCCCAGGCGGACCGCGACCGTCGCCCCTGCCAGCGCCCCCAGACCCGCGGCCGTCGTCGCCAGCCCGAACGTGGTCGCACTCAGGCCCAGGCCCCGCAGGGCCATCGGTGCGAGCACCGCACCGGCCACGGCCGAGCCCGCGAACCACAGGTGCGTCGAGATCGCGAACGGCCGCAGCGTCGGGTGCCGGTAGACCCACCGCAGGCCCTCCGCGACGTCGGTCACGACACCGCGCGCCCCGCCCCGCAGGCCGTCGCCCTGCCGCGGTGTCGCTTCCGGAGCGACCGGTTCGGTGACCCGGACGGTCGCCACCAGGACCGCCGAGCCGAGGTAGCTCACCGCGTCGACGAGGACGGCCGACGCCGCCCCGAGCAGGGAGACCACGACGCCGGCCACGGCGGGGCCGCTCCCTTGCGCGACCGCGTCGGCCTGGTCGATGCGCGCGTGGGCCGCGCCCAGCAGCGGGCGGGGGACGACTCGGGGCAGGAAGGACTGGGACGCGGCGTCGCCGACCAGGGTCGCCGTCCCGAACACCACCATCGCCGCGACGAGACGGCCCAGGTCGAGGCGCCCGGTCACCGCGAGCACGGGGATCGACGTCAGGACCAGCGCGCAGGCCAGGTCGGTGGCGACCACCAGCGGGCGCCGCCGCACCCGGTCCACCAGGACCCCGACGAGCAGACCGACGACCAGGTAGGGCAGCCACCGGGCGGCGTTGACCAGGCCGACCGCGGCGCCGCTGCCGTGGAGGGTCTCCACGACGAGGACCTGGATCGCCAGCGCCGTGACGTAGGAGCCGAACGCCGAGGTCACCCCGGCGGACCACAGCCGCCCGTACCCGCGGCACTCCCGCAGCGACCGTGCCTGCGCGTTCCCCGACTCGTCCACGTGCGCCGTCCGGTGGCCTCGCCGATCAGCGCCGGCGAGGGGTCAGGAGCTGGGGAACTGCTCGTGGCGGTAGGTCGCGACCCCTTCGGAGGTGGCGCGGTCGAAGTCACCGCGCTCCGGCTGCCGGCGGGCCGACCGGTCCCGGCCGCGATCACGCAGGACCAGCAGGACGACGAGAGCTACCAGCACGACACCGACAGCGATGACCGTAGCCAGGACCACGAGTTGCTCCTCTGCGTCGACGAACCTCCACCCTGGCACACCCGACGCCTGCCGGGGCATGTACCGGGCACCCTGGTGCGCGCCGCCGACCTCGTTGCGCCGTGACCGTCGATCCGCCGACCCCGGCGCTCCCGTGAGCCCGGTCGGGACGATGATCGCGACGTGGACGGCACCGGCACCTCGAGAGCACGACGACCACGCCTGAACGCCACGACCATCGACGACGTCGCGCGGGCGGCGGGTGTGTCCCGGCAGACGGTCACCCGCGCCGTGAACGACATGACCGGCATCAGCGCCGTCACCAGGGAGCGCGTGCTGCGCGGGGCCGCGGAGCTGGACTACCGCCCGTCCCGGTCGGGACGGGCGATGGCCCGCGGCCGTCACGACGCCCTGGGCGTCGCCGTCAGCGACCTGACCGACCCGTTCTACGCACCCCTGGCCGCGGCGACGATGCGCCGGGCCGGTCAGGCGGGTCACGACGTCGTCCTGGTCGACGTCGCGTCGTCGCCGAACCCCGTCCGGCTGCTGACCGGTGTGACGCGACAGGTCGACGCCGTCATCGCCTACCTCGGACGCCACGAGAGCTGGACCGACGTCCTCTCCGACGTCCCCACCGTCTGGGTCGGTGCGCCCGGCGACCCCGTGCCCACCACCGGGGCGCGGATCACCCCCGACCCCACGACGGCGCTGGCCGCCGCGGTCGCGCACCTGCGCGCGAGCGGGGCGGTGCACGCGGTGGTCCTCGGCGCCTGGGCCGGGCCCGACCGCCGCACCGAGATCGTCCTGGAGGCCCTGACCCGTGCGGGCCTGCACGCCGTGACGCACCCTGCCGGTGGTCCGGGGTACCGCGACGGACACCGCGCCACCCACGAGGTGCTGCGGCGCGGCGTTCCCGACGTGGTCGTGGGCTGGAACGACCCGATCGCCATCGGTGCCCTCGCCGCCCTCGCGGAGCGGGGGGTCGGCGTTCCCGACCAGACCCAGGTGCTCGGCATCGACGGGTTGTCCGTCGCGGAGTTCACCGCCCCCGCGCTGTCGACGGTGGTGCTGGACCCGGAGGCCGTCGCGCGGGTGAGCGTGGACGCGGCTCTGCGGTGGTCGACGGGTGCGGCCGTTGGTGCGGAGGGTCGGCAGCAGTTCGTGCACCACACGTTCGTGCCCCGGGGGACGACCCGCTAGGACCCGGACACGCCCCCCGCGGTCCTCACGGTTCGAGCTGGGCGCGGGTGCGAGGTTCGGCCTCCTCACGGGGCCCGTCCTTCGCGCGGTCGCTGAACTCGAAACCCTCGAGCACCGACCGCAACACCGCGGAACCCTGGCCGGCCAGTTGCGCGACGACCTCGTTCAGCCCGGTCGCGCCGTTGAGGACGGTGACGTTCGCACCGCCCAGACCGGCGCCGGCCGCGCGGACCATCTCGGGCAGCAACTCGATGAGCCGTTGTTCCAGGGCGATCCGGTCGCTGCTGGCCGCGGCCTCGGCGCGGCGGCGGATCGCGTCGGCGTCCGCCTCCGCGGCGATCCGGACCCGGGCGGCCTCCGCCTCGGCGGGCCGGACGACCTCGGCCGTCAACTGTTCCCGCCGGAGTTCACCGTTGCGGCGGGCGACCTCCTGCTGGGCCTCGATGACCGCCTGCTGGGCCGTGGCGTCGGCGAGCGGACCGGCGGCGGCGGCCTTCCGCTGCTCGGCGTCGACCTCGGCCTGGTACTGGGCGCGCACGATCGCGGTCTGGCGGGCGTACTCGGCCTGGTTGCGCGCGCTCTCCTGCTCCGCCGCAGCCGCCTGCTGCGCCGCCCGGGCCGCGGCGACGGCCGCGGCCTTGTTGACCTCCGCCTGGTGGGGTTTCGCCAGCGCGGCGATGTACCCGGCGTCCTTGTCGTCGATCTGGCTGATCTGCAGCGAGTCGACGATCAGGCCGATCCGGGCCAGTTCGGGTTTGGAGGCACCCATGATGTTCTCCGCCAGCGCCTGCTGGTCGCGGATGATGCTCTCCACCGTCATGCTCCCGACGATGGAACGCAGGTGCCCGGAGAAGATCCGCCCGACCAGGGCCGGCATCTGCCGCTGGTCGCGGCGGAAACGTCGTGCGGACTTGGTGATGCTCTCCGGGTCGTCACCGACCTTGAACGCGATCACCGCGCGGACGTGGACGGCCAGACCCTGGGTCGTGTAGCAGTCCTCGTCGACCTCCGCCTCCTGCATCGCCAGGGTCAGCGTGCTGGCGCGACGCAGGACGGGGACCACGAAGACACCGTGGCCGGTGACGATCCGGAAGGGGGTTTCTCCACCGTCGCGGGCGCGGCGGCCGGAGATCAGCAGCGCCTCGTCCGGCTGCGGGATGCGGTACCCGAACATCGTTCAGATCTCCTCGGCCGGCGGGTTGCGCGGCGGCACTCGTAGGTGGTTGACGGGGTAGACCTCGACGGCGCGGTCGCCCCGGCTGGCGGCCACCAGGACGGCCTCACCGAGCCGGACCTCGCCGTCGCAGTAGGCGATGAAACTCTCACTGGCGCCGCGGACCTCGACGGTCACCTCTCCCGGCCGGCCCGCGCCGCGGATGCGGACGGTGACCCGTCCCTGTCGACCCACCACCTCGCGATCCACCGGTTCCCCCACTCCGTTCGTCCAGGCACACACTAGTGATCCGCCGGCGTTCGCGGGGTGTGGTCGGGAGTTTCCCCACGGTCGCGTTCGGGGGCCACCACCGGAACCCCGCACGGAGGTTCCAGGGAACCGTCGGGTTCTTCCCAGGAACCTCCGGAGCGTCACGGACTGCGAACCAGCGCCGCACCGCCGGTCACCCTCGGACTCAGGTCGGCTGCGGGGGTTCAGAGCTGGTCGACGACGTCCTGGGCGATGTCGCGCAGCTTGCGGTGGGTGTGCTGGGAGCGCAGGGCCATGTGCTGGAAGGCTTCTTCGGCGGTGCAGTGCAGTTCGGCCATCACGACGCCCTTGGCCTGCTCGATGACCGCCCGGGACTGCATCGCGGTCTGCAGGTGCGCGCTGAGGGCGACGGAGGAGGCGTGGAGGGAGTGGTTGGCGACCGCGACGGCGGCGTAACCGGCGAAGACCTCCAGCAGGTGGACGGAGTCGGAGTCCATGACCTGGCTGTCGAAGCGGTAGACGTTCAACCCGCCCAGGATCCGCTGCGGCACGGGCATGCCGACGGAGACGGTGCTGCGCACGCCCTGGCGGGCGGCGACGGCGGCGAAGTCGGGGTAGACGCTCTCGTGGGCGGTGTCGTCGATGCGGACGGTCTGCCCGGCTTCGGCGGCGTCGAGGCAGGGACCGAAACCGCTCTCGTACTGCCGTTCGTCCAGGTGGACGGCGAGGTCGCCGGTGAACGCGGCGCTGCGGGCTCCGCTGTCGCCTTCCAGGAGGGTCACCGACACCTCCTCGGCGCCGGGGACGCAGGCCTTGGCCAGTTCGGCGACGCGGCTCAGGACCTGACTCAGGGGCTGGGAGCCGATGACGAGCTGGCCCAGTTCGGTGAACGCCTCACCGGGCTGCATCAGCGGCCCCGAGGTCGGAGGGACCGACGGCGACGAGCTCAGGCTCGGTGAGGTGGTCTCGGGCGGGTCGGGTCGGTCGCCGGGTGCGGTGGGAGAGCCATGGGTCATGGTGGTGCCTTCCGTCCTGCACCGGCTGTGGCTTCGACCAGTGACGAGACACCCGAGAGGTCTCGACGACGCAGGCGGGGAGCGTACCGCCCAACACGGGCGGAACGGGTCGAACGAGCGGGGTCAGCTGCCGTCCGTCCCGGTCAGGGACTGCACCGGGGTACGGCCGCTGACGACGTCGGCGGCGGCCTCCTCCAGCGTCTTGTCCTGGGTGTAGGCGTGTGCGCGGAGTAGGGCGAAGGCGTCGGAGGTGTCCAGGTGCAGGGTGGCGTTGCAGATGCCGATGGCGATCCACACTTCCTGGCGGGCGCGGACCGCGGCGCTGTTCAGCCACGCCCGCGGATGGACCGGATCCACGAACCGGCCCGCTCCAGCCGTGGGTGGAGGTGCCTGACCCGAGTCGACGCCGGCGTCGGGATCGAGGTCGAGGTCGAGGTCGGAGGCTGACCAGAGGTACGTCAGTGCGTGGTGGGCGAGGGCGGCGACCGTCTGCGCGGACTGCAGGTCCAGCCCGGCGCCGGGGCTGGGCCGGGTGGAGTACAGGTCGAGGGCGCCGCTGAGGCGGGCGCCGTGACCCAGGGGGAGGACGACGATGGAGCGGAAGGGGCTGTGCTGGCGCAGCAGGTCGTGCAGAGCGGGCCAGCGCCTCCGCAGGGTGGCTTCGTCGGCGATCACCAGCTGATCGGTGTCGTAGGCGGTGAAGCAGGGTCCTTCTCCGAGGGTGAACTGCCAGCGTTCGGCGGCGACGGCCTCCCCGGTGCTGGCGCCGAGGGGGACACGGTGTTCTGCTCCGAAGAAGCTGATGCCGGCGGCGTCCACGGGGAGGACCTGGGTGGCGGCGCGGGCCAGGACGGTGGGCAGCAGGTCCAGGTCGTGGTGGGCGGCTTCGAAGATCCAGGCGGCGCGGAAGTCTTCGACGATGTTCACGTGAGGTCGCTCAAGGGGGCAGCTTTCGAGACTGGTGGACGGGCGGCTGCTGCACCCGGGGCAACAGGAAATCACACCCTCGGAGGGGTCACATCCCGGCTGCGTCGGACGGCTTCGTGGTGCCGACGCCGACGGTCAGCACCCGCGAGCAGCTCCTCGACCTGTCCGCGCGCCGCGGTGGACCCGTCCTGGTCCACCTCGGCCACGTACTCCTCCCCGCACCTCCTCCACCACGTCGTCGATGACGTGCGGCACGCGCGGGGGTGGTTCCGGGGCGGACAGCGCTTCGGCATCGGCTGTGACGAGCATCCCCGTGTCGGGAAACGCCTCGAAGAGGTCGGTGTCCGGTGCGTCCTCCCCGCGGGCAAGGGGCGGTCGTCCGGGTGGAACGGCTCCTCGAGGTTCTCCGGCGGGAGTACTCCGGGAACTCGCGGAGACGTCCGACGTCGACCCGTCGAGGGCCGTTGAACCGATCCTCCTCATCGACGCAGATCATCGGGGACGATCGAACCGGGGCAGATCCCCTGGCCTGTGAGCGCCCCCTCAGCCACGTCGGTCGCCGCTCGACACTGACGCCGTCGCCCAGTGCTCGGCTCTCACTTCGCCTTGTCTCGTTCTTCCGCGACGCGGTGGGGAACACGGAGCAGGCGGACGGCGGTGACGAGGACGAGGCCGCCGACGACGTTGCCCAGCACCGCCCACGCGGCCGTCCTGGCCCAGTCCGCGTAGCCGAACGGTGCACCGACGTGGAGGGCGGCGAACATCAGCAGGGAGTCCAGGACGCTGTGGAGCAGTTGCGTTCCCGCCAGGAGCGCACCGAAGAGGATGGCGGGGACGAGTTTCACGCCGACGGCCTCGGTGGCGTGCTGCATGCGGGTCATGAGGGTGATGACGGCGCCGGCCAGCACGGCCAGGGCGAAGGACTCCTTGCCGACGCCGAGGTCGATGAAGTGGCGGGCGGAGTCCACCGCCGTGCTCGCGAGGTCGGGGAGGGCGGTCATGATGATCCAGGTGATGACCCATCCGGCGAGGAGGTTCGTCAGCAGGGTCGTGCCCCACAGCCGGGCGAGCTGGGCGAGGGTGCCCCGGCGGGCGACGACGGCGATCACCGGTACGAGGAAGTTCTCGGTGAACAGTTCGCTGCGGGCCAGCAGGAGTGCGACGAAGCCCACCGAGAAGGCGAGACCGGCGAGCAGGTCGTTGCCGGTCTCGTGCTTGACGACGAGGTAGGCCAGCAGACCCGTTCCGATGTCGATGCCTCCGAGGAGGCCGACGCTGAGCAGCGGCAGCAGCGGGCGGCGCAGACGGTCTTCGCCTTCTTCGACGAGGCGGTCGAAGGCGTCTTCCACCTCGTGTTCGGGTTCGTCGGGGCGGTCTGCCGCACCGGGAAGGGCTGATGCCGTCTGGTCCATGTCACGACTGTCGATGTGACGGCGAAGGCCCGCCAGCGGGAGTTCTGGCGGCTTCGACCGTGCTGGTCCCGGGAGGACGGAACGGCCGGACGTCAGGCGGAGGCAGCCACCACCTGGCCGCGACCGACGCGCTGCGAGCGAAAGGCCGGTGACAGTTCGAAACCTGCACGCTGACGGGGTTCAGCCACGTTCAGCGCTGGCGGCGAAACCCTCACGTTGCGGTGCAGCCACCGTGCCCGGTTCTCGACGACGACGACCGGAGCGGTGGTGGTCCGGGTCCGAATCCACGCGTCGTGCGACGCCGCCACCACCCGTTCGGCTCTGCTTCGACCGCCTGACCTAACTCGCTAACATTTTTCTGTTAGCGTCCAAGTCAGACGTTCATCCACGACCCCAGGAGCACCCGTGCCGATCCAGAAGCCCTCGCCCGCGCAGATCGCCGCCCTCGCCGCCGAGATCGGCTACTCCTCGATCGCCGCAGCACCGGAGGAGTACACCAAGATGATCTCGGGCATGCTCGGGGTGTACGACGCCCTCGACGCGTTCCCGGATCCGCAGGTGCTGGCCGGCCGCGACGCGGTTGAGCACACGGTCCCCTCCGCGGAGGAGGACCCCCACCACGCGTGGGAGGTCCGTGCGTCGATCCGCGGAGCCGCGGGGGGTCTCCTCGCCGGAGTTCGCCTGGGGGTCAAGGACAGCATCCTCGTGGCCGGTCTCCCGATGCGGAACGGTTCGAAGGAACTCGAGGGTTTCGTTCCGAACGCCGACGCCACGGTCGTCACCCGAGCCCTCGCCGCCGGCGCGGAGGTGGTGGGGAAGACCACCAACGAGTACTTCTGCATGTCCGGGGGCAGCCACACCGCAGCCACCGGTGTGGTGCACAACCCGCACCGGAGGGGTTTCTCCTCGGGTGGCTCCTCCAGCGGCAGCGCCGTCGCGCTCGTCACCGGCGACGCCGACATGACCCTCGGCGCCGACCAGGCCGGTTCCATCCGGATGCCGGCGTCCTGGTCCGGTGTCGTCGGCCTGAAACCGACCTACGGACTCGTCCCCTACACCGGCATCGCGACGCTCGACGGCTACTTCGACCACGTCGGCCCCATGACCCGCACGGTCGAGGACAACGCACGCTTCCTCACCGTCCTGGCCGGCTCCGACGGCATCGACCCGCGCCAGCGCGACATCTCCGTCGGCGACTACCTCACCGCCCTCGACGCAGGAGTCCGAGGACTCCGGATCGGCATCCTCACGGAAGGGTTCGGCGGCGACCACGCCGAAGCCGGCGTCGACGAGATCGTCGTCGCAGCGGCGGAAGCGTTGCGCGAGCGCGGTGCGATCGTGGACGAGGTGTCGGTGCCGCTGCACGCGCTGGCCCCCGCGCTCTGGACGGCCATCGCCATCGAGGGCATGGCCGAGACGGTCCTGCGCAACCAGGGTTTCGGGTTCGGTCGTCCTGACCACTACCCCGTCGACATGATGCAGTACCTCTTCGACCACCGTGCGGCCGCCGCGGAGCACCCCGCGAACGTGCAGTTGTTCACCCTCGTCGGCCGCTACGTCGACCAGCAGCAGGGTCGCCTGAACTACGCCAAGGCCGTCAACCGGGCCCGGACCCTCCGCGCGGCGTACGACCAGGCGCTGGAGCGCTTCGACGTCCTGATCACCCCGACCACTCCTCAGACCGCACGCCCGCTGCCGGACCCGGCGCACGGTGCCGGCGCGGCCATCGGGGCGTCGATCGAGATGTCGGCGAACACCACCCCGTTCAACATCACCCACCACCCTGCCCTCAGCGTGCCGTGCGGCACGCTGGACGGACTCCCGGTGGGCCTCCAGATCATCGGACGCCACTTCGACGAGGCCATGCTATTCCGCGTCGGTCGGGCGATCGAGCAGAACTGAGCCCTTCCGGTGCTCCGGCGCGTTCGCTCGTGATCGAGGAGCGGCTGCGCCGGCTGGACGTCACCGGTGGGATGATGGTGGAGGCCGTCGTCCCACCGGCTGTCATGTCGTCACCGGCGGAAGAGGAAGCACGTTGACCCGTTCTGACGAGATGCGAGTCTGCATCCTCGACACCGCGTTCGCGCTCCTCACCGACGGCGGTCGTGACGCGGTCACGACGCGCGCCATCACCTCGGCGCTGCACATCCAGGCCCCGACGATCTACCGGATCTTCGGGGACAAGCAGGGTGTGCTCGATGCGGTGGCCCTGCACGGGTTCTCCAACCACCTCGCCAGCTGGACCGGGTGGAAGCCGGGTTCCGATCCGGTCGAGTCGATCCGTCAGGGCTGGGACATGCACATCGAGTGGGGACTGTTGAACCCGCACGTCTACTCGATCGCCTACGGCGAACCGCACCTGGGCACGTCGACGTCGGCCGCGTCCGCGATCGACGAGATCCTGCGGGTGCAGATCCGGGAGGCGGCCAAGGAGGGCCTGCTCGCCGTCCCCGTCGAAGATGCCGTGCACGTGGTGCGGGCCGTGGGCGTGGGGGTGGTGTTCACCCTTCTCGCCATGCCGGAGGAACACCGCGACCTGCGTCTGTCGGTGCGCGGCCGCGAGTCTGCCCTCCGCACGATCCTCATTGCTCCTGACGCGAACGACGACCGCTCAGGAGCCGCCATGCAGCTCAGGCACCAGATCGCCGAGACGACAGCCCTGACCGCGAACGAGCGCGCACTCCTGGGTGATTGGCTCGACCGCCTCGCAGAGTAGGCAGCGAGCGCAGGTTGCGCCTGCTGCCCGTCCGAACCGTGGTCGCGCCTCGTCCCACGTCGCGCGAAGGACGTCTCGAGACGCACCCGGCGACCGTCGTCGCCGTGCCTCGGCGGTCCGCCGCCGGAGCAGTTCGATCCGTGGGAAACCCCTCGGTGCGGTTCGCCTCGACGGGCGTCGAACCGTTCCCGTCGTCGTTGCGTCGGAGTTCGGGGAAGGACCGGTGAGTTCGGCGCTGGAGCACGCCTCGCTCACACGCGAACCTCGGCGCCTCGGCGCCAGACCGCCGCGATGTTCAGGGTGTCCGAGATGGTGGACGTCGGGTCGCCGTCGACCAGCAGCAGGTCCGCGCGGAGGCCCTGGGCGATCCGGCCGCGGTCGGTGAGACCGAAGTGCTCGGCGGGCACCGACGTCGCAGCGGCCAGCGCGTCCGCAGGGCTGAGGCCGGCACGCACGAGCATCTGCAGTTCGTGGTGGACGCTGGCGCCGTGGGCGAGCCCGCCGAGCGAGGGGTCCGGCGCGGACGCGTCGGTGCCCACGAGGATCGGCACACCGGCGTCGTGGAGAGCTCGAACCGTGGTCAGGACGTCGTCGATCCTGCCGGCGGGGTAGTGGTCGAACGAGCTCCGGAGGGTCGTGAGCCACTGCGGGTCGAGTCGCGAGCTGACGCGGGTGTCGGTGGCGAAGTCGCCTCCGGTGGTACCGGTGATCGAGGAGTTCAGGACGACGCACGGAACGACGAAGACCCCTGCGGCCGCGATGAGATCGATGATCTCCGGCGTCGGCGCCTCGTCGACGAACAGGTGCGCGAGACCGTCGATCCCCGCCTCGAGGGCCATCCGCGTCGCACCGACGGTGAGCGTGTGGGCCAGCGTCATCATGCCGAGGCGCCGAGCTTCGGCGACGCCGGCGTTCAGCGTGGCCTGGTCGAGCATCGGAAGCCCGGGAGCGTTCGCCGTGGACCCGTCCTCGATGAGGAACTTGATGTAGTCCGATCCGGACGCGATCAGTTTCGGGATGAAGGACACGGCCTGCTCGGGCGTGGTGGAGAGCGGCATCACGACGTCGCCGAACCCTGATTCCCCCTCGCCGGGGAACGCACCCTCCGGGATGATCTCGAACGGGTGTCCGCCGGGAGGGGTGAGCCCGAAACCCGAGGACCGGACGTCAGCGAGTTCGTCGTCGGTTTCGATGTCGGCTCGTCCCGGAGCCGTGAGGACGCCACCCATCTCCAGTTCGGTGGTGACACCGAACTGCAGGGCGAGGCGGAGCGCGTCCCGGGACGAGTGCGTGTGGGCATCGATGAGTCCCGGCAGCAGGGTCTTGCCGGTCCCGTCGATCGGCACACCGGTCGCGGTGTGCGCCTGCTCGTCCGTGGACGAGGGACGGACCGAGGCGATCCGGGTCCCCTCGATCGTCACCGTCTGGTTCTCGAGGGTGTGTTCGCCGTCGAAGACGCGAACGTTCGAGATCGTCGTGGAAGCCACGTCAGTCCTGTTCTCCGGGTGGATCGCGAGTTCATCGGCGCTAACAAAATTAAGTTAGCACGCCACCAAAGAATCCGGGGCTGCGCGGAACCCTCAGCCGCAAGTTCCGACGGACCGCCGCGAAACTGTCCGGTCGTTGCGGCTGCCTCGGCCGCAGGTGCGGGGCGGGTGTGGTCGTCGGAGACGATGACTTGGTGACCGAGCACGACCACCTCGGGCGATCCGTCGCGTCGCCGTCAGCACCGGAGCGCCAGGAAACTCAACTCGACGAACGCCGCACGAGCCCGGTCCTGCTCTCGAACGAGGATCGCGAACCGACCGCCCCGCTGACGCTGCAGCCAACGATTGCGGCCTGACGCGCCAGCTGCCGGTGGTGCCTCGGTCATCGGCGGGTCAGGACGTTGCCGGCTGTCGACCTCGTCCCGAGGAACGCCCGGACCGGACGTCTCGGACCGGGGAACACCGGTGAGGGAGGGCTGGTCGTGTCGGGGTCGACACGTCACGACCAGCCCCCGGCCCACACCCGAGGGGGGCGAGGCGCGGGCCGGCCATCAGTTCATCCCGTGACCGAGACGTTGGCCACCTGACTCTTCGCGCACCGCGCCCACGACCTGGACCAGCTGGAGCTGCGGCCCGGGGTTCAGCTGCTGGACCAGGTGCAGCTCTTCCGTCCAGGCTGGGGTTCCACGGGGAAGGTGAAGCTCTGCAAGAGGTAGCCGTCGGCGGGGGTGGGGTTCAGGAACACCTGGGTGGGGGTTCCGTAGCCGGCTTCGGCGAGTACCTGGCCGTGGGTGTCGTAGGCGGTCAGGTAGGCGGAGCTGCCCCGGGTGGAGCGGTGCGCACCGGGTCGGCTGAGGACGTCGGCGGCTCTGGCCCTGGCGCGTACCTGCCAGACGTCAGGGGCCCCGGTTTCGGGGAGGTGGGTGGTGAGCTCCTTCGCCTGGAGGGCGAGGTCTGCCTGGGCCGCGTCCAGGTCTGGGACGAGTCCCACCGTGTCTGAGTCGTGGTCGAGGATGCTCGTGACGTAGCAGTCGGCGGGGATGTGGTCCGCCGAGGCCCGCAGCCATGAGAGCGCCGGTGCGGAGATGTCCTGCTGGAGTTGTCCACCGGAGAGGAACAGCAGGGGGAGGGCGGCGGCGACGGTCGTCGCGGTGCGTGTCGCGCTCGGCATGGGTGCCTCGTCGACCGTTGCGTCTCGGTGCTTGAGGGTGCCGTCCCCAGCGCGATCACGTCGGCCCCGGGGTGGCCGCGGGCCGCGCGGGCCGGGTCGCGGGGAGGAGGGCGGGGTGGGGCCGGCGAACCACGAGGACAGTCGTGGTGACGACCGCGGCCAGGGTGAGTCCGCACCCGAGGACCAGGACCACCCCCGCGGGATGGACGACGGACTGCCCCCGCCACGCCTGGACGGTGAGGAGGACCGTGGTGGCGGCGTAGACCACGGCAGCGGTGAGGCTCAGCTGCCGCCGTGTGGTGGGCGAGTCCGGTCGGGTCAGGCGCCGGCCCGCGGCGCGGGTCAGGAGGGCGAGCAGCGGGAGGACCTGCAGGGCGTGGATCCCGACGAAGTGGGCGACCCGGAAGTCGCCGCCGTTCGTGCTCCACCCCAGCAGCGGGAGGCCGGGTCCGCCGTCGGGCACACCGACGGCGTGCGCCCCGATGATCCCGGTCGGGGCGCTGAGCTGCGCCGACGTCGGGGCGGTCATGAGGAAGGCGACCCCGATGCCGCCGAGCGCGACGAGCACCCCGGCCCGCAGCGCGAGGGTCAGGGCCGGGTCCTCGAAGCGGACGAGGAAGACGGCCGCGGAGGTCACGAACGTGGCGAGGTACATGACGGTGATCGAGACGGCCATCACCGCCCAGACGGTGGCGTGCAGGCCGTTGCTGACGTTGAAGTGGCTGGTGGTGCCGGTCGCGGCCGCCCACACGATCAGCGCCTGCTCGACGACGAGGGTGACGGCGATGACCGTGCCGAGGGCACGGGTCAGCGAGCGCCACCGGGGCAGGTGGGCGATGAGCCAGGCCCAGGTGACCGTGTAGAGCAGGATCGAGAGCGAGAACTTCAGCGGTTTCGCCCAGGCCGGGGCGCCGAGGATCTCGCGCGGGTCGACGACGAGTCCGACCGCGCTGACGAACGCGCAGACGCCCATGAGGGCGGCGACGGTCATCAACGGGGGGTGCCACGCGTGGGCGCGGCGCCAGGCGGCGAGGCTCACGACACCGACGTTCACGACAGCGACGCCGTCCGGGGGCGGGCCGCGGCGAGGCTCGCGGTGATGCCGTCCACGACGGGGGTGGGGGAGACGCCGAACGTCGTCTCGTAGGCGGTCGAGTCGAAGACGTAGGGGGCGCGGTACTGGTAGCTCAGCTCCAGGGTCTCCCGGGCGGCGGTGGTGAAGAGGGCCCCGATCCGCATCGTGGTCGAGCTCATGACCCCCAGGGGGACGTCGGCCGGCGCGGTCGTGCCCGCCGCGACGTCGACGGCCGTCCGGACGTACTGCCGGCCGGTGAGGGCGGGGGCGGTGGGCAGGTGCCAGATGCGTCCCCGGGCCCGGTCGTCGGTGCCGAGGACGGTGAGGGCCCGGCCGATGTCGGGGGTGTAGGTCAGGGAGTGGGGCTGGTCGGCGTCGTAGAGCCAGGTGCTCCTGCGGCCGGCGGCGACCTTGTCGAGGACGAAGCCGTTGAAGACGCTCGTCGTGGCGCCGGGGCCGTAGAAGTCGGCGCTGCGGCCGATGGTGACGTCCACGCCGCGGGCGGCGGCCCGGGCGAGCAGGTCCAGCGCGGCGGCGCGCACCCGGCCCTTCCTGCCGCCGGGTCGGACGGGGGTGTCCTCGGTCATGGGGCCGTCGACGGGGCCGTAGGCGTAGACGTTGTCGAGGTAGACGAGGTGGGTGCCCTGCTCGGCGGCGACGGCGGCGACGTTGTCCACGACGTTGTCCAGGATCACGGGCCACTGCCGGGCCCAGACCCGGGAGGAGTAGGGCAGTCCCGCGACGAGGTAGGCGACGTCGGCCCCGCGCAGGGCCCGGCGGACGTCGTCGTGGTCGAGGAGGTCCGCGACGAGCGGGACGACCCCGTCCACGCGGGTGGGGTGCCGGCCGACGGACGTCGGGGTGTGGCCGGCGGCGACGAGGGCCCTGAGGGTCTCGCGGCCGACGACGCCGTTGCCGCCGAGGACGACGTGGGTCGATGCGGTCATGGCGTGGCTCGTTCCGTGAGGGGGTCGGGGTCGGGCTCGGAGGAGACCGGTCCTGGTGCGGCGACCGGGAAGAGGTGGTGGGTGGCGTTCTCCTGGGCGAGCCGGCGCAGGCCGGCGAGGAGCGGGTCGCCGAGGACGGTCCCGACGACCATGAGCTCGGCGACCGCGTCGCGGCCCTCGCGGTGGGTCAGGGCATGCAGGTCGGCCTCGGCCGCGGTGGCCGCGGCGTCGGCGTAGGCGTGCAGGTAGGTGTCGGGCGCGTCGAAGTCGATGGCGCGCAGTCCGTCGAGGGCGCGCGCGGCCGCGTCGTAGCCGGGGTTGTCGGCGCTGACGGCCCAGCCGCGGGCGGCGACGACGGCTTCGACGGCGCGCCGGGCGTCGTCGCTGGGGGCGGAGTCCTGGGTGCGGGGGCCGCTCATGGCGTGCTGCGCGACGCCGAAGGTCTCGGCGAGGGGGGCGGAGTCGGTGTCCAGGGCGGTGATGACGTCCTTCGTGGCGGCGACGGAGAGGTTGCCGGTCTCGAGCAGCGCGCGGATCAGTCGGACGCGCTGCACGTGGGTGTCGTCGTAGGACACCTGGTTCGGCGCGGTCCGGACGCCCGCGGGCAGCAGCCCTTCGCGTTGGTAGTACTTGACGGCGGAGAGCGGGACACCGGCTCGGTCGGCCAGAACGGATATTCGCACTATCGGATAGTAGCACTATCTGCTTTGTGCGGAACTTGGCTCGCAAGTAGGTTGCCTTCCGAGCTAGGTAGCGGCACGATCTTCTCGTGACCACCCCGGAGGATCCCGCCCAGCCGTGGCCGGCGCAGTGGCTGCGCGGAGTCCTCGACCTCGCCGTCCTCGCCGTCATCGCCCGCGAGGAGACCTACGGCTACCGCATCGGCAACGACCTGCACGACCTCGGCCTCGGCACCGTCAAGGGCGGCACCCTCTACCCCCTCCTGGCCCGCCTGGAGGAGACCGGAGCGGTGGACACCACCTGGCGCGAGGGTGAGGCCGGTCCCGGTCGCAAGTGGTACGCCGTCACCGCCGCGGGCCGCGAGCGCCTGCGACGGGAGGGGGCCCGGTGGCGCGTCTTCGCACACCTCACCAGCGGACTGGTCGGCGAAGCCGACGAACCAGCCCCCGAACCCGCCCCTCCCACCCCGCAGAACCTCGACGCAGGAGCGCAGCGATGACCGAACCCACCCGTGCCGCCGACGTCCACGCCACCGCTCACGCGTCCCCGAACGCTCGGGCGGTGGACCGCTACTGCGACGACGTGCTCCTGGCCCTGCGTCTGCGCGACGTCCCCGGGGACCGCATCGGCGCGGTCCTGGCCGAGGTCCGCGACCACCTCACCAGCAGCGGGGAGGACCCGGTCGGGTCCTTCGGGACCGCCCAGGACTACGCCGCCGCCCTCACCCCGGAACGAGCGGCAGCGTCGCGGAGCACGCAGTGGCTGGAGACGGCCCGCAACGCCGCGGGCGTCGCCGGTCTGCTGTGGGCGACCCAGGGCGCTACCGCTCTGCTGTCCGGGGAGCAGGCGGTGCTGACGGAGTTCCAGGTCGTGCCCCCCGTGCTGATCGCGCTGGTCGCCCCGCGACTGCTCGACGCCGTCGCGCAGACCCGCCGCCCGGCGCTGCTCGGCTGGGGAGCGCTCGTCACCACTGTCGTCGTCGCCCTCGCCCTCGTCCACGCCTGGACGGGTCCGCTCCTCAGCGTCCGCCTCCCGTCGGCGGGGCTGCTCGTCCCCGGTCTGGTGGTCGCGGCGGCGTGGATCGCGACCACGGCCCGCGCGGTGGACCCCGTGGTCGCTCCCCTGCAGGACGCGGTGGGCGCGCGCCGGCAGCGTCGCCGGGGCAGCGCCTCGTTCGTCGCGCTGATGCTGCTCCTGCTCGTCGTCCCCGTGGCGGTCGTCCTGGCTCTGGACCACCTCGGCTGACCGGTTCCCAACCGGGACGCGATCAAGGTGGGACCGTCCGGGGCCGATGAGTCGGGGGTGAACCGGGAAGACTGGCTGGCCCTGGCGCAGGCGAGCGTGCAGGAGGACGTCGCCCGCTCCGACGCCGTCCCGGCCCTTCCCCGACCCGTCCTCACCCTCACGACCGCCTCGACGGGTTCGACCCCCCTCCCGGCGCCGGAGGCGGCGCGGCTGGCGGCCCTGCACGAGTACGGCCTGCTCGACGCCCCCGCCGACGACGAACTCTCCGCCGTGGTCCGGGCGGCGGCGCTGGTGGCCGGGGTCCCGCACGCCACGCTCAACCTCATCGACGAGAACCGCCAGTGCCAGCTGACCACCGTCGGCTTCGACGGCGCGGACTCCGCCCGCACGGACTCCATGTGCGCGCTGCACTTCGAGGCCGGTGAGGTCGTCCACGTCCCCGACGCCTCCCGCGACCCCCGGTTCGCGCGCAACCCGTGGGTGGACGGGCGGATGGCGCACGTGCGCCTCTACGCCTCCGCCCCGCTGGTCAGCCCCACCGGTCACGCCCTGGGCTCGCTCTGCGTCTTCGACACCGTCACCGGCCGGCTCACCGAGCAGCAGCTCGGCGTCCTGCGCGACCTCGCCGGGGTCCTCGTCGCCCTCTTCGAGCGTCGCCGCCAGGCCCGGCGCGCCGTGGAGGAACGCCGCCAGGCCTTCGAGCAGCGCGAGCAGGCCGCCGAGGCCCGCGAGCTGGCGATGCTGGCGATGAACGAGTCCGAGGCGCGCTGGGAACTCAGCGAGGTCGTCGCCGAGACCATCGAGGTCGGCCTCGTCGTCGTCGACGCCGACGGGCAGGTCGGTTCCCTGAACCGGGCCATGCGCCAGTGGCAGGGCAGGCCCGCAATCCCCTCCGAAGCTCCCGCGACCTTCTTCGCCGCCGACGGGACCACCCCCCTGAGCGCCCGTGAGCTGCCGTGGCTGCGGGCCCTGCACGAGGGCGCGGTCGAGGGCGCCGAGATCGTCCTGACCGCGCCGGGGCAGCCGCGCCGCACCCTGGTGTGCTCGGGACGGGCGATGCGCCGTATGGACGGGACCCCGCTGGGAGCGGTGGTCGCCGTCAACGACGTCACCCACGCCCGGGAACGGGAGCAGGCCCTGGCCGCGGCCCACGCGGACATGGCGGCCGCGCACACGACCATCGAGGAGGCCCACGCCGCGCTGGCCCAGCACAGCCGACGGGTGCAGGCCCTCGCGGACGCCTCCCGCGCCCTGGCCGTCGCCGCGGACCCGCAGGAGTCCGTCTGCCGGTCGCTGCAGGAACTCACCGGCGCCGACGCGGCCTACCTGCTGCGCCCGGACACCCGGGACGGGATCGCGGGGTTGCGTGCGGTCGTCACCTCGGGCTTCGCCTCCGACCTCAGTTCGCGCCTCGGCGCGGGGGCCGGCGAGGGCGGTGTCTTCTACCGCGCCGCGGAGTCCTCCCTGGCCGCGATCTGCTTCGCCACCTCCACCCAGGTCTTCGTCGCCGACGTCGTCAGCGACCCCCGGACCGCCCTGCGCGTCGTCGCCTCCACCGGGGTCGTGTCCGGGCTCTGGTACCCGGTGGTGCTGTCCGGGCAGCGCACCGTGGGTGTCCTCGGGGTGTTCTGGCGGACCCCGCTGGCGGACCTGCCCGAGCACGTGCTGCCGGTGCTGCAGACCCTGTCCGGGGAGCTGGCCCACGCGCTGGAGCGCGCGGACCTCGTGCAGCGCCTGGCCTCGGCCGCGGAACGCGACAGCCTCACGGGACTGGCCAACCGCCGCCGCTGGGACGAGGCGATCACCACCGAGGTCGCCCGCGCCGCCCGCAGCGGTGAACCGTTGAGCCTGGTGCTGATCGACCTGGACCACTTCAAGGACTACAACGACACCCACGGCCACCTCGGCGGGGACGCCCTGCTGCGCGAGTTCGCCGCCGCCGCCGGCGACTGCCTGCGCGAGGTCGACACCCTGGCCCGGTGGGGCGGGGAGGAGTTCGTCGTCGCCCTGCCCGGCTGCACGGCGGAGGCCGCGGCGGTGGTGGCCGACCGCATCCGCGCCGCGGTCCCGCGACGCCAGACCTGCACCGTCGGCGTCGCGCAGTGGCAGCCCGGGCTGCTGGCCGAGGACGTCATCGCCCACGCCGACGAAGCGCTCTACCGGGGCAAGCAGAACGGGCGGAACGCCACCGTCGTCCACACCGCGGGAGTTCCGGCCGGCTCGTAGCGGCCGGAGCCGGTGTCACTCCCCGTCGAGGTGGACCCCGATGGCGGACACCCCTACAGCCCAGGGCCGCGGAGGTCGAAGGGGTGAGGGCCACCGGCATCCCGGCCACGTGGCGTGCTCAGCCAGGAGGCCCCCGTGTCCACCCCTCGTGTCGCACCGCGCCGCTCGGGCGCAGCTGCCGCGAGCGGGGTCCCGCTGACGACGGGGGCGGTGCTGCGCAGCGTCGCGTTCGCGGTCGCGTTCGGCCTCTCGGTGTTCCTGGGGCGCCTCACCCTCATGGACGGCACCAGCCTCAGCCTGGTGTGGCCCGCCGCGGGGGTGGCCGCGGCGTGGTTCTGCGCCCAACGGCGCGCCGGGACCCGCGGGCTGGACGTCGCGCTGCTGTCCGTGGCGACGTTCGTGCTGAACACCCTCACCGGTGCCGCTCCGCTGCTCGCGGCGTGCTTCGTCGCCGCGAACCTCGCCCAGGTCCTCACCTTCGCCGTCCTGTTCACCCGCTGGTGCCCGCAGGCCTGGGGCGCGGGGGGCCGTGAACCGCTCACCGGCATCGCGCAGCTGATGCGCATGCTCGCCGCCGCGGTGCTGGCCACCGGGGCCGGAGCCCTGCTGGGCCCGACGTCGGTGTGGGTGCTGACGGGGAGCTGGTCGTGGCTGACGGCCCTGGTCTGGATGACCCGCAACACCGCCAGCGTCCTGCTCCTCACGGCCGTCGCCTTCCGCGTCGGCTGCGTGCTCACCGCCCGTCGCGACGCCCGGGACGCCCGGGACGACGCCCCGCGCGTCCTGGTCCAGGTGCGCTGGCCGCGGGGGTGGCAGCTGGTGGAGCTGAGCGCCGCCCTGGTGTGCTCGACGGTGGCCTACGCGCTGATCTTCGGCCGCTACGACGGCCTGCCCATCGCCTTCCCGCTGGTGGCCCTCTCGGCCTGGGTGGCCTTGCGCTTCGACACCACCATCGTCGTGGTCCACGACCTGGCCATGGGGGTGGTGGCGGTCGTCCTCACCCTGGCCGGCAACGGCCCGTTCGCCATGATCGCCGACGACGCCACCCGGGCCGTCGTGGTGCAGCTCTACGTGGTGATGCTGGCCGTCCTGGGCTTGTCGCTGGCCATGGGTCGCGACGAGCGCGACGCTCTGCTCGCACGGATGGCCCTCTCCACCGACGCCAGCCGGGAGCTGGCCGCCGAGGCCGCCGCCCAGCGCGCGCTGGCCGAGGAGGCGCGTGCCCTGGCCGAGGAGGCCCGCCGTGAGGCGGAGCGCGCCACCGCCGAGGCCGAGGCCCGCGGGGAACTGGCCCAGGCCGTCCTGGAGTCCGTCGAGGTGGGCATCGTCGTCGCCGACGCCGACGGGCACCTCACGATGCTCAACCGCGCCGCGCAGACCTGGCACGGCCTGGACGCCGACGCCGGCCTGGACCCCGCCGAGCACGCCGGGCGCTACGACCTCTTCGCCGGCGACGGCACCACGGCCCTCGCGGCGGAGGACGTCCCCCTCGCCGAGGTCCTGCGCACCGGCGGCGTGCGGGCGGCCGAGATCGTCATCGCGCCCACCGGCCGCCCGGCGATCACCGTGACCTGCTCGGGGCGGCGCATGCACCGCGCCGACGGCAGCGCCCTGGGGGCGGTGGTGGCCATGACCGACGTCAGCGCCGACCGCGCCCTGCGCCGCGAGCTGGAAGCCACCCACCGCCAGGCCGACGAGCAGGCCACGCTGCTGCAGGCCGCCTTCGAGGCGTCGATGGTGGGCAACCTCCACCTCGCCCTCGACGGCACCGTGCTGCGCGTCAACCCCGCCGCCGCCGCCCTGGTCGGTCGCACCCCCGCGGAGCTCGTCGGTCAGGACTGGAGCCCCCACCTGCACCCCGAGGACCGCGAGGTGCGCCGTGGGGTCCTGCGCGACCTCATCGCCGACACCGCCCGCCGCGCCGCCGACACCGCGGCCCACGGTGGCGACCTCGCGTCGATCCCCGCCGCGACCGTCGACGGTGAGGTCCGCTACCTGCACCGCGACGGGCGCACCGTCCACACCCAGGCCTCGACCGTCGTGGTGTGCGACGCCGCGGGGCAGCCGGCGTACCTGGCCAGCCAGCTCCTCGACGTCAGCGACCGGGCGGCGGCCGAGGAGAGCGTGCGCCGTCAACGCGACGTCTCCACCCGCCTGCTGCGGGCGCTGAGCGACCTCGGGGAAGGCGTCCTGGTCGAGCACGGCGAGCAGATCACCTACGTCAACGACGCCATGGCGCGCCTGACCGGTCGCCGCACCCCGGGTCTGCTGGCCCTGCCGACGTCCCTGCTGCTGGTGCCGGAGGCGGAGCAGGACGCGTGGACCGCGCGCCGCGTCTCCACCCTCGGGCAGCTCGGTCCGTCCACGCCGCTGGTCACCGCCCTGCGCCGCGGCGACGGGACCGTCGTGCCGGTGGAGGTCACGACCGTGCCGCTGCCCGACGCGGGCGGGCACGCCACCCTGACCCTGGTGCGCGACCTCTCCGAGCGCCTGCGCGCCCAGAGCGCCCTGGCCGCCTCCAACGAGCAGCTGCAGGAGGCCAACCGCCTCAAGGACGACCTCGTGGCGACCCTCAGCCACGACCTCCGCCAGCCGCTGTCGACGACCATCGGGTTCGCGGAACTGCTGCTGGACGACTGGCAGGAGCTGCCCGAGGCCGACAAGCGGCACTACCTCACCCGCATCCAGAAGGCCGGACGGTGGGCCAACGACCTGCTCGAGGACATCCTCACGATGGCGCAGCTGGACGCCGGGGCACCCACCCCCCGCACCACCCGCGTCCACGTCCCGAGCCTCGTCGCCGACGTCCTCGACCGCTCCGGCCACGACGGGTCGACGGTGGACAGCACCGGCGTCCAGGACCTCACCGTCCTCGCCGACCGCGGTCACCTCGAGCAGGTGCTGACCAACCTGGTCTCCAACGCCGTCAAGTACGGCGCGACGCCGGTGCGCCTGGTCGCCCGCCGCCGCGGCGAGCTCGTCGCCCTCGACGTCGTCGACGCCGGTGCGGGAGTGCCCGAGTCCTTCGTGCCGCACCTCTTCGACCGCTTCGCCCGCGCCACCACCGGGACCGCGGTGGACAAGAAGGGCACGGGGCTGGGCCTCTACATCGCCCGCGCCCTGGCCAACGCCAACGGCGGGAACCTCACCTACCAGCCCGCCGCCGGGGGTGGCGCCCGCTTCACCCTCACCCTCAACGCCCTCACCGTGGACGCCGGGGACAGCGACGACCCGCGGCGAGCGCTGGAACAGGCGCTCGGGACATCCTGACGCGTCGGACGGCCACCTCCCACCCGCACGCCCGCGCGCCCGGGTGGGAGGTGGCACCGCTCAGACCGGGTCGCCGAAGTCCGGGACGGGCAGGCGCGCGCCGTCCTGCTTCGCCGACTCGTTGGCGACGATCCCCGGGAGGGTGAACCGGGCCGCGACCCACGCGTTGACCGGCGGGTGGACGCGGTCGCGGACGGCCACGACGAAGTCGTCGGCCAGGAAGTGGTGGGCTCCCTCGTGCCCGTTGGGGGCCCCTTCGAACTCCTTCGGCAGCCGGCTGCGGTCGTGCACCTTCGCCGTGCCGGACCGGAAGCTGCTGAGCAGCGCCGGGTCGATGTCGCTCATGTCCTCGGGGACGTCGGAGTGCTCACCGGCCCGCAGCTCGTCGCTGATGTCGATGGTGCTGCCCTTGTGGTAGTCCTCGCCGTCGGACTTCACGGTGACGACGGTGCTGGTGACGGACTGCTCCATGACCTGCTCGGTGCCGTAGAAGCGGAACCGCGACTCCGGACCGTTCCAGTACCCGACGCGACGGAACTCGTTGGTCCGCATGACCCCGCCGTCGGCGAGGGTGAAGAGCGCCGACATGTTGGAGAAGTCGTTGTCCCAGCGCGAGACCGCCTTGTCGAAGACGCCGTCGTCGCGGGTGTCGCTGATGCCGGTGCAGCTGACGCTGACGGCGTGGGTCGGCCAGGCGCCCAGCACGCCGCCGATGGCGTGGGTCGGGTAGAGCATGGGCGGGTAGCTGGCCGTCTCCTTCCAGTCCTCCCCACCGCTGTACTGGTAGGCGGCGTAGAAGCCGTTGTCCATGTCGTGGACGTAGTCGCCCTCGCCGTAGAACACCCGGCCGAACTCACCGGCCGCGATGTGCTCGCGGGCCCAGACGGTGGCGGGGTTGTAGTAGCTGGTCTCGCCCATCATGTAGACGAGCCCCGTCTCGCGGACCGCGGCCACGATGGCCTCGACGTCGTCGACGGTCGTCGCCATCGGCACCGCGGAGTAGACGTGCTTGCCGGCGGCCAGCGCCTGGCGGACCAGGGGACCGTGCGACCAGCGCTGCGTCATGATGGCGACGGCGTCCACGTCGGAGGCCAGGGCGTCCTCGAAGCTCTCGAAGGACCCGGCGAGGCCGTGGGTCTCGACGTGCTGCTGCGCCCGCTCGGGCACGACGTCGGTGACCCACACCTCTTCGACGTCGGGGTGCAGCTGCCAGAGAGCGATGAAGCTCCGGGCGAACTGGCCGGTGCCGATGACAGCGATCTTCACGAAGGACTCTCCTGTGAGCCGAGGGGACGAACGGTGAACCCCCAGGATGATCCACACCGCCGCCGGCGGCGAGGTCGGGGCGTGCGGCGCGCCGCTGCGGAGAGCACCACGACGCTCGTGGACGGACGGTGGTGGCGGTGAGCGGGTTCGCCCGGTGGTTGCCCCACGGGGCCGCGCGGCTCGCCCGGGCGCTGCGTCCGGCGCGCACCAGGCCGGTCAAGCAGACGAAGGTGGCGCGGGAGCTCAGGTACCTCGACCCGCCCGACGCGGCTCCCGCCGGGGTGCGGGAGCGGCGCTGACGGTTCCGGGCACGCCCTTCCTGCTTCGGCGTTCCCCGGCTCAGTGCGGGCGCCGCTGGTTCCCGCCGTGCACCACGAGGTACAGACCCCCGACCACCGCGCCGTACGCCCCCCAGCGCAGCGCGACGTGGTTCAGCAGCACGTCCCACGTGTCGGAGCCGCCGGGACCGGAGGGTCGGTGGGCCGCCGCGACACCGTGGAAGGCCACCCCGGCGACGGTCAGGACGACCCCCACCACGAGCAGCAGCGTCGCCCGGGCCCGGCGCCGCGGGCGGTGGTCCTCGTCGGTGCTCGCCCCCGGATCCTGACGCGAGACCCTCACCGCTCCGCCCCGTCCACCGGCGCGCCCCGCTCGACCAGACCCACGGCGTCGGCCAGCCCCAACCGCGGGTCGGCCCGGCGCAGCGCGCGCACCTGCTCCACCCGCGGAGCGTCGCCCGCACCGGCCGCAGCGAGGGTCTCGGAGACCCGCTGCGGCGACCACTGCTGCGCGGCCTGCAGGGAAGCCAGCACCCGACGACGCTTCAACGGCAGGGACAGCAGGACGATCCCGACCACCAGCGGGAGCAGCCCCTGCCCCCACTCACCCCGCACGCAGGAGCCGGCGCCGAACCCGACGAGGAGGACCCCCGCCACCGCTGCCGCCCAGCGGACCACCGTCAACGTCACCAGCGGCGACACCCTCGGCTCACCGTCTCCACGTCGGATCACGAGGCGACGCTGGCGGAGCCGCCCGGGCGCTCGCGGAGACACTCCCCGCAGCTCACCCGGGTGTCGGGCCGGCCATCGCGTTCCCCAGTTCTCCCACCCGGCAGACCACCTCACCGGTCCGCAGGCACGCCCAGACCACGGTGTCGTGATCTTGCTGGGAATCCCCGCAAGATCACGGATCAGGAGGGGGAGGTGGGGCCGTCGCCGCAGCGGAAGACCGGTCCTCGGTGGCGAAGGGCTCAGCGCGGCGAACTCGGGAAGAACCGGGCCGCGGCAGCAGCGAGGACACCTGCACGCTCATCGTCACCAGCGGTGAAGGCAGCCGTCCACAGCGTCTCGGTCGCCGCGCGGAGGGCATCGTCGTCGACGGCTTGGCGGATGACGGGCAGCGTGAAGTGCCACCCGGAGCAGTTGGCCATCCCGTCGACGACGACGAGGTGGTCGCTGACGCGCGGGTCGTCCCCGATCAGCGCCCACTCCCCGCCCTCGCGGTCGAAGGGGGCCGGCAGCGCACCGCCCCGATCGACCGCGTCCAGAGCGGCCACCACCTGCGGGAGAACGGTGAGCCCGGCGTTCTCGCACGCCCGACGCGCCGCCCAGCGCGCCACCGTGCGCTGCACCTCGGGGTCGGCCGAAGCGATCGCTTCGGCCAGGGCACGGTCGGCGTTTCCCAACGCCCACGCCTGCACCTCGAACAGCCGGGGGCTGGGCAGTTCCCCCTCCCACAACGAGCGGTACATCCAGTAGTGCTCAGGGTCGAAACCGTCCGGCACCGCCTCCTCCGCCTCCTCCAGCTCTCCGGCCGGCACACGGGGGTCGGGAACCGGGTCCTGGCCGTGACGAGCCGTGGACTCCGCCTCCAGCGCACGCAGCGCCTCCCCGGCCTCGCGGACCAGCACGTCGACGCGGTCGTCGCCGAAGACGCTGTGAGCGGCGGACAGGGTGCTCACCGCCGCGTCCAGAGCACCACCCCCCGCGGCGTGCAGGAGGGTGAACAGCGCCTGGCCGCCCTGCTCGGTGTCGGAGTGACCGTGGGCGGTGACCGTGCGCCGCGGAGCGCGATCATCAGCATCCAGCCGGGCGTACATCGCGGCAGGTTCGTCGAAGGGTGCGGGAAGCTCCTCGTCCCGGTGCAGGGCGGCCAGCCCGGCCGCGATCCAGTCCAGTCGGTCCAGGCCCGCCTCGCGGCACGCGCGCTGCGCGGCCCAGTACGCCACGGCCCGCTGGACCCCGGGTTGCGCGGCGCCCAGAGCCTCAGCCAGGTCCCGGTCGCGTTCGACCAGCCACGGCGCACCCCAGACGTCGATGAGCCGCTCGCTGGGCGGGTCGTCCCCCCACACCGCCTGGACGTGCATCGCCCTGGCCTTCACGGGGTCCTGCGTGGTGTGCCGGTAGGCCGCGATCTCGCTGCCCTGCCGCAGGACCACGTCCGGACCGGGCGCTGCGGGCCAGAACACGAGTTCGTAGGAGTCCAGGAGCGGCTCGTCCTCCATCACCACGTCTGCGGCGCTGCCGGCGTCCATGCCCTTGGCGCACAGCCGCACCCGGTAGCCGGGTTCCTCGAGGCGGAAGGTGCACACCGCGTCCGAGAGGCACCCGGCGATGCTGACGTCCGGATCGTCGGGGTGGAAGGAGACCTCGACGGCGTCCTCCCACTCCTCACCGATCGGCGGGGCCTGGTCGGTCACCAGGACACGAAGACCGACGTCGCCGGTGTGCACGCCGACCATCATGGTCAGCGCACCGGGCAGACCGGCTCCCAGGAGTCCGTTGACCTGCCCGTCGAACGCGCCGTCGTAGGTGCCGTAGGAGTCTCCCGAGGAGACGTAGGCCTGGCTGTAGGAGACGTGCATGCGTCCCTCGAACACGACGCGCACGCCGACCTCCGCACCTGACACCGTCCACCGCACCCCACGGGGACCGCGCCGATCGTGCAGCACCGCCACCCCTGAACGCTGCCGATCCACGCGGCACCACTCCAACGCCGCAGCCACGACCATCCGCCACGGCCGGTCGACGACCTGACGGTCAGGACGGGTCGAGGACGTTCAGCGCCGTGGCGGCTGGTGCGGGGCGTCCAGCCAGGTGCTGAGCAGCGGCACCACGGCGCGCAGGTCGCCTCCCGCGGCCTCCACGTGAGCGGCAGCGGAGGCTGCCGGGGTGGCGTTGAAGGCGATGGCCAGACCGACCGCGGCGAACAGGGGCAGGTCGGAGCGACTGTCACCGACGGCGGCACAGCCCGCCGGTGCCACACCGAGCTCGGCGGCCACGGTGAGGGCGAAGTCCCGCTTCCCCTCCTCGTCGGAGTGCTCGGCGACCTCACCGCTGTAGCGCCCGTCGACCACGGCCAGGACAGGGCCGCTGGCGCGGGTGAAGCCGAACCGCTCACACAGGTAGGTCCCGACCGGCTGCCACGCGAGGGTGGTCAGGACCGGGGCCAGGTCGTGCTCTCGGCAGCAGGCCACGGTTCGGCGATGCCCTCGACCAGCGGCAGCGACCCCAGGAAGCCGTGCACCTGCGCCGGGGTGTGACCGGCCCAGCCGCGGGCGTCGCGGACGGAGACCTCCTGGTTGCTGAACGTCCCGGCGGCGTAGCCGGCTTCCGCCTCGTGCACCACATCGGCGTGACCGAGCGGGTCCGCCAGGTGCTGCCCGCTGCTGGTCCGCGGCACCAGGGTCCCGTCGACGTCGAAGAACACCGCTCCACGCACCACGTCTGGAGGTTGCGGACCAGATCGACAGCACCTGTGCCGGCCCTGCGAACGTCCGCACGTGGCGATGTCCGGGCGTTCAGCCCTGGCCGTCGCACCCACCGCTGTCACCACATGAGATCCCCCGTGGGTGAACCGAAACGGTCACCCGGGTGACCAGATCGGCGCACCCACGTCTTCCCCCACGACGGGGGTCGCCCCGCTGCACCGACGTCACGGTCATCCCGCCTTCCGGGCGGGCGACCACGTAGTGAGGTCCTGCTCCTCAACGCTCAGACGTCGTCGCCCTCGGCCGCGGCGGGCACCGAATGGCCGTCTCTACTCACGTTCGACACCTCAGATGGGAGCCCGAACAGGCGGGACACGACAAGGCCCCGGGGGGTTTCCCTAGCCGAAGCTGGTACGCCGTGAATCCCGGGGCTCTCGTACCTCCCAGTTTAGGATCAGCGACCACAGGAGGCAAGCGACGGGCTGCCCGCAGGTGAGGAGCACGGGCAACGTGGACTGGCACGACGCGACACCCGACGTCATCACCGACGTGCAGCAGTTGCTGTCCCCTCCCCGCCTGGCCCCCTACCGCCAGGCCGCCGGTGGCGACCTGGCCGATGCGCTGACCCTCTACACCTCCAACGTGCAGCTCAGCGCCGCCTTCTACGAGTCCCTGCACTACTTCGAGGTCGGCCTGCGCAACCGCCTGGACCAGCAGTTGACCACCTGGGCCACCACCCTGGACCCCGCCCCGCCCGGATCAGCCAGCTCTCCTGACAGAACGCAGGCTCTCGGCGGCCGGCGCGACGTCGCCCTCGGCCCCACCCCCGCCGGGGAGCTGCCTTGGTACCGCCACCCGCAGGTGCCACTGTCCCTCAACGCCCGCCGCAAGGTCATGACGGCCATCAGGGCCGCCACCCGCGACGGACGTGAGGAGCTACCGGGCCGGGTGGTCGCCGAACTCACCTTCGGCTTCTGGTGGTCCCTACTGGCCGAGGAGTACAACCGCAGCCTGTGGCAGCCCTGCCTGCGGGAAGCGTTCACCCAGGTCCGGCGCCAGCGCCTGCACTCCGCCATCGATGACCTGCGTCAGCTGCGCAACCGCATCGCCCACCACGAACCCATCCACAGCCGTGACCTGCACCGCGACTACACCCAGCTGCTGGACACCGCCGGCCGCATCGCCCCACGCCTGCACTGGCTGATCGCCACGACCAGCCGGGTACCGGACCTCCTGCCGGCACGCTGACCACGCTGGCCTCCCAGCACTGACATCTGCACTGACATCTGCACCGACGTCGGCGGTCGTGCTTAGCGGCAGGAGCTGGCCTGCGCGCAGGCTCGGGCATGACCTCACCCTCAGCAAACCCGGACCATCTCCCCATGGCCCTGGGCGATGGGGATATGGCGCACCGACCCCCTCCGCCTGGCCGTCGCCGCCTACCTCGCCCGCTACCGCGGCCAGACCCGCCGCTACGCCGACTCCGACCTACGCGTCCACCTCACCTGGTGCCAACTGCGCGGGCTCAACCCGTTGCAAGCCCGGCGACCTCACATCGAGCTGTACGTGCGGTGGATGCAGGAGACCCAGCACTTCGCCGCCTCCACCGTCGTGCGGCGGACGTCGGTGCCTGCTGGCCTCGGCGGCCGCCCGACCCCGAACCACCGTCTTCGGCCACGAGGTCTACCCGACGTTGCCCGATCAAGCCGCGGCCCTGATGCACTCCTTGGCCCGCAACCACTCACCGGTCGACGACAACGAGCGCCTGGCCTGGTCCGCGACCCGCGTCTTCTGCCTGCTCAACGACACTGACCTGATCGTGGACGTCGACGACGCCGAGCAGATGATCTTGGCGGTGGTGATCGACCAGCACCTCCGGTGGAGACGCACGGTCAGGGCGACCTGAGGCACTCCTCGGATCCTGGCCAGAGTCGCCTACCGACTCTTCGCCGCCGGCTTCCGAGGCGCCTGGCGCCTGCGTCGTCGCCACTCCGCGGTCACCAGGATCAGCGAGGGGCAGAAGATCCACAGCGACAGGCGGACGGCTTGCTCGACGGAGGAGTGCAGCACGAAGAGGGTGACGGCTGCGAGGAGCAAGGCCAGCACGAACGGCACCGCGAGCAGCCACCGTCGACCGGGCCCACGCGGCAGGAGCAGGTTCACGCCCTCAGCATCACCCACCGCGAGCCCGCCCAGGTCCTCGTCGCTCACGAGTTCTTCGCCACCCCTCCGTCACGATGAGCTGCTGCTTCGACACGTCGCAGCTCCACGGTCATCCCGCGGTGCGCGCGGGCGCAGACGACGACCGGCCGGGCGGCGGTTCGGTGATCAGGACGTGGAGTCTCTGGTCGGAGCCGGGCAGCGCCGTCGGGCTCGGCGCAGGATCGGTTCGTGGGACGGACACGGGGGAGCTCGCTCGCTGTCGCGGCAGGGGCGGTCCTGGTGGTGGTCCTGGCCGGCTGCGGCGGGGGTGGTGACCTGTCCTTCCGCAACGACGGACCCGACGACGTGAGCGTCGTCTCCGACGGCCAGACCTCCACCGTCGACGCGGACGGCGGGATGGTGATCCTCGACGCGGGATGCACGGACGGGGACGTCCTGGTCACCTTCCCCTCGGGCAGGACCGTCACGCTCGCGGGCCCCGTGTGCCCGGACCAGGAAGTCGTCATCCACGACCAGGAGGTCGATCTGCGCACCCGCGCCGGCGGCTGAGCCGACTGCGCGGTCATCGTGCGGTCGCTCGGCCGCACCTCGAGGGACGACGGGAACGGCGCTGTGATCGCCGGGCCGTGACCTGCCCGGAGCGACCAGCAGGAGACTCACGCCGAGGAGGACCGACATCGAACCCGGTGCGAGAGACCGACGATCATCCGGTGCGACGAGCACCACGGTAGCGACTCCCAGCAGCGCCACGACCACCGCGAACAGCGCGGAGGCGTGCAACCTGGCGGTCGGCCCGTGCGTGCCAGGAGGTGGGAGGTGGGTGCGTGAACGCCACGACGAGTGAGTCCTTCGAGGACTTCGTCGTCGCCTCGGTCCCGCGGCTGCGGCAGGTGGCCTACGCCTGCTGCCACGACTGGCACCGAGCCGACGACCTGGTCCAGGACACCCTCGAACGCCTCTACGTCGTCTGGGGCCGGGTGACCCGGCACGGTGACGTCTTCGGCTACGCACGAGTCGTCCTGGTGCGCCGCTTCATCAGCGAACAGCGCCGCCCGTGGCGGCGGCGCGAGCACTCCACCGGCCGTGTCGAGGACCACGACGTCGCGGCCGCCGACGTGGACACCGGTCAGCGTCTGGACCTGTTGGCCGCACTCGCCGCGCTGCCCCCACGACAGCGGGCGGTGGCCGTGCTGCGCTTCGTCGAAGACGTCGACGTGGCCGAGGTCGCCGAGATCACGGGATGCAGCGAAGGCACCGTCGAGAGTCAGACCAGCCACGCCCGGCAGGCCCTGCAGCAGCGACGGCAGCCACCCTCGACACCCTTCCTGCCCACGGACGAGGTGAGTCCCCGATGAACCCTCCCGGCACCCGACCTGAACCGGACGAGGTCGCCGCGCAGCTGCGCGCGGCCCTGGCCGCGGCACCCGTGCCGGCCTCGCGCACCACCCCCGCCGGGGTCACCCGAGGCGGGAGACGCCGCAAGCTGCGCCACCAGGTCCTGCCCCACGCGGTGGCAGCAGCGGTGGTGGTGGCTGCGGTCACCGGTGGGTTGCACTTCGTCGGCGGGAGCGACGCCGTCCTCCTGCCCGTCTCCAGCACACCGTCCTACACGCCCTCGGCGACCACGTCACCGGAAGACGTCGTGCGGACGTACCTGCAAGCCCTGCACCGGCACGACGAGTCCACCGCGCGGGCGCTGGAGACCTCGAGGTTCGCCGGCCGGAGCGACTGGGCCGAGGATCCCCCTCAGATCGACGACGTCGAGGTGGGAACCAGCCTCCGTCAAGACCCCACGGGCACCGCAGCCGAGGGGCACGCCCAAGCCGTCTTCGTCCCCGTGACCTTCACCCTGCACGGAGCGGGCGACGAGACCATGCCGGACGGCCCCACGTCGTGGGGTTACCTGCTGATGCGCGACGGCGACCAGGACCCCTGGCTCATCCAGGACGACGGCGACGGCTGAACCACGCCTCAGGCCGTGGACGCCGTCGACTCCACGGTCGTCCCGCGTCCGTGTCGGCGGCACGGGACAGTGGGCGCGTGGATCTCCTGCGCGTTCCCGACCCCGTCCCGACCAGCCTCCTCGCCGGCCTCGTGGAGGTGCTGCGGGACGCCGTCCACGACGGTGCCAGCGTCGGCTTCGTCCGCGTCCCCGACGTCGTGGACGCCGAGCAGTGGTGGCGTCGGTACCTCGCGGGCGGGTGGACGTGGGTCGCGGTCGAGGAGGTGCAGGGAACGACACGGGTCGCCGGGACCGTCAGCCTGCGCGTGGACCAGCCCGAGAACGCCCCGCACCGCGCTGAGCTGACCAAACTGCTGGTCCACCGTGACTTCCGGGGGCGGGGGCTCGCCTCCCGCCTGGTGACCGCGGCGGAAGAGGCAGCTGTGCGAGCGGGGCGAACCCTGCTGGTGCTGGACACCGAGACGGGGAGCCCCGCGGAGGGCATCTACGAACGGTGGGGCTGGCACCGCGTCGGGACCATCGGGGGGTACGCGGTGAACCCCGACGGGGACGTGAGGGGTACGACGTTGTTCAGCAAGGTGTTGGACGAGCCGCTGGATCGGTGAACGACCGACACCAGGGCGTCGAGGCCCACCCTCGTGCCCACACCCCCGCTGGACGTGACGACTCGGTCACGTCGAGGAGCAGAACGCGCGGTCAGCTCACCGCACCTGCTGGATCTCCCGATGGTGCGGGTGCACCCGTTCCTGTCACAGGCTGCCGTGAGTTCAGCACCACGCCCCCGCATCCGCGATCCACAGCAAACGGCTCACTACGCGGTGGCAGGGCGTACCGCCCCAGGGCCTGGTCGAGGTCCCGCCAGCAGGACCAGACCCACCAACGACCTCACGGTCACCCCGCTGACCAGGACGTCGCCGACCTCACCGTCTTGTTGATGGGCATTCACCGCCGTCTGAAGACGCGGCTACGTAGCGGACGTGCACGTCAACGGCTCAGGAGTCGACCGCGATGCAGCGGTACTGCTGCTCGCCAGGCTGAGCGGTGAGTTGTCGACCCGAACTCAGGATGGGTGGTCGGTCGCGGGACGCTCGGTCATGTCGGTGAGCGGATCATCGCTCCGCCCCAGCCAAGGCACTACAGCTGGGGTCCTGGACTGCTGCGCCGAGCATCAGAGTGACATCGAGGAGAACACCCGAAAACCCCAGCGCGCTCCTGCAGGATGGGCGCTCGTGAGCGGCCCAGGACACAACGGTGTACCCGACGTGAGCAACCTGCGGCCCGTGTACTCCACCAAGCCCAGCCGCACGATGCGCTGGCTGGTGGGAGTCATCGTCACCACCAACACCGCAGCGGCCGTCCTGCGACTCACCGACGACCCTGACGGCTGGGACGTCGCCGTGTCCATCCTCAGCATCGTCCTCTGGTTCGGGTTCTCATATCTCATCCTCTTCGGCCAGCCGGCCACCCGACTCAGCGCCAACGGTCCAGCCGTCCGACGCTCGGGGCGCTGGCGGCAGTACTTGTGGACTCAGGTACGCGAAGTGCAGGTGCAGACCCGTTGGACGGAGGTGTCCCTGCTCGTTCTGGACGATGACTGCATCGTGCGACTGGTCGGAGTTCCCGTCGAGGACGCGCAACGACTGGCCGATGCTCTGCAGGATCGGGCGAAGCCGTGATGCTGCTCCGGTTCTCGAGCAACCGAAGCGGGGACTAGAGAGCGTTCGTTCCCATCCCGAACTGCGGATTGACGCTGCTGGCTTTCGACCGCAAGCACTCACCCGTACGAGAGTCATGCTGCTGACCAGGACGTCGAGGACTTCGCGGTCTTGGCGAATTGCGGACGGTCACTCCGCCATCGTGGGACGTGCTCGATGGTGCAACGAGTGATCAACTTCAGCCGACCGGCATCGCCTCTGCGACCTCTTCGACAGCGTCCGGGACCCAGCGCAAGACGTCTCCCGGCTGGCACTCCAGCACCCGGCAGATCGCGTCCAAGGTGGAGAACCGCACCGCCTTGGCCCGCCCGTTCTTCAACACCGCCACGTTCGCTGGCGTCAGCCCGATCCGGCGGGAGAACTCACCCACCGACATCTTCCGTCGCGCCAGCATGACGTCGAGGTCGACGACCACAGCCATCAGACGACCTCGGCCATCTCGGTCTGCAGCACCGTGGCCGAGGCGAGCAGTCCTCGCATCACGACCATCAGCAGCACGAAGCTCACCCCGCCCACCAGAGAAGCAGCCTGCACCACCAGTGCGAACGGTCCCCCGACCCCGACCCAACTGATCATGTGCGTCACCGTCGCCACCGTGATCGCGGTCGCGACCGCCGCGGCGACGATGATGACGTCCACCCACCGCAAGGCCCGTGGGTCGAAGATCCACCGCTGCTCGACCATCGACAACAGCTTCCACACCGCGAACAGCGCAGCCTGCACGCAGACCAGGACCACGATCATCGCGATCGCGTACGGCACCGCCAAGTAGGCCAGCTCGGGGTACTCCTGAGCTGACTGCGAGGCGGCGACGGGGACGTAGACGGCCTGACCGAAGAGGGCACCAAGACCCAGGACGACGAGGCAGAAACGCAGGGCGCTGATGACGTTGCCGTTCACCTGTCGATCATCATCCGATAGCTATCGAAAAACAATAGATATGATGACCGGTTCCCCAGAGGGGCGACCTCAACACCGCACGGTCCCCAAAAGTCTGCCGTCCAACGACTTCACGGTCATCCCGCAGATGGTGAGCGGCCGCGCGTCACCAACAGCGTCTGACCCACCACGAGGTCATCTCCCCGCTGCCCGCCGCTACCGTCACACCCGTGCCACGCCCCACGCCGTCCCCGGCAGCTCTGCTGATCACCGGCACCGTCGGATCGGGCAAGACCACCACCGCCGAAGCCATCGCCGCACTGCTGCGCGAGAACGCGACCCCCCACGCCGTCATCGACCTCGACGCGCTGCGCAACGCCTGGCCCAGCCCCCAGGACGATCCCTTCCACGAGCACCTGATGCTGTCCAACCTGCACGCGGTGGCCCGCAACCACCTCGCCGCCGGCGCGGTCCGGCTCATCTTGGCCGGAGTGCTCGAAAACCCCGACCAACGACCGCTGTACGAGCGGGCCGCGGGTGCAGCACTGACGGTGTGCCGTCTGCGCGTGAACCTCTTCGACGTCCACGCCCGCCTGCGCCAGCGCCACCACGATGACCACGTCGCGCTGGACTGGCACCTGCGCCGCAGCGGGGAACTGGACGCCATCTTGGACGCAGCAGGGGTCGGTGACGTCGAGGTGGCGGTAGCCGCAGAGCAGGCCCCCTCCGAGGTGGCCCTGGCGGTGACCCACGCCGTCGGCTGGAACCCCGACAGCGACTGACGAGGCCGTCGAGCCCAGTCGTGCAGTGCGCGGTCATCCCGCGGTGCGCGCGATCCTGAGCTGCCGGCGACGTCGCGCTCATGGCTAGAAGTGGGCGGTGTCCTCGCTCGGCGAGACGAACATCCACGATGTGGTCACCCGTTCGGGTGATCAAGTCCACGGCTCAAGTGCCGACCAGCAGATGCCGATAGGTCACAACGCACCGCCGCGTACGCGAGCACCAGCATCGGGGAGCAATGGACACCCACGGCCCGTCCACGTCTACCGACACTCCCGCCCGCTGGGCCCTGCGGTCATCGCGACGCACCCTCGGGCTTCTCGGTGTTCTCGGCGCCATCGCAGTCACCACCAGCGGAACCACCGCGTCCGGCACCGCGACGGGAGCCGTCTTCCCGCTCGACCAGGTCCAGGCGGTGGTGCCCATCGACACCACCAACTGGCTGGGCCTGCCGGGCACCTCCGGATCAGCCCCCGCCGCCGAGACGATGAGCTTGATCGGCTGCCACTCCCTCTCGACGTGGCTCGGTGTAACCCTCCCCGACCTCGCCGGCTACACCCGCACCTGCGCCTTCTACCAACCGAGCCTCCCCTCACACCCCGGACAGACCGTGACCGTCCTGCCCCCTCGCCACACCGCCAGCTCCGGCAAGACACGACCTGAGGACAGCTTCACCGCCCAGGTCTTCTACGCACCGCCCGGCGTCGACGTCCACACCACCCCGCTGGACCTGAGCTACCAGCGCGGTCTGCTCAACGTGTCGATCAGTGACGCCGTGACCAAGGCGGACACTCCGCAGCAGTCACAGACCTTCGACAACCCGATGGCCGCCGTGACCATCTCGGGCACCCCGCAGCGGCAGTCTCGAACCTTCGACAACCCGCTGGACTCTGTCCAGGGCGGTCACGTCAGCGGCACCCTGCACGGACGTCCCGCCTCGGTGCACCGGACCTTCGGCGACCAGATCTCGGTCGAAACCGTCCTGCCCGTAGGCCGCGATGCCCTCTCCCTCCAGATGTCCAGCGAGTTGGCACCGGTGAGGGCCATCGCTGCAGCACTGAAGGTGCTGCCCAGCCGACCCCCACGCTCGGTCATGGCGATGTCCGGGCGTTCAGCCCTGACCGTCGCACCCACCGCTGTCACCACATGAGGTCACCCGTGGGTGAACCGATCTGGTCACCCGGGCGACCAGATCGGCGCACCCACGTCTTCCCCCACGACGGGGGTCGCCCCGCTGCACCGACGTCACGGTCATCCCGCGGTGTGCGTGATCGACAGAGGGCGGCGACGTCGCAGTCTTGGTGAGGAGCGGAGGGCCGCGAAGCTGATGCCACCATGCAACCGTGGACATGCGCGAGGCCGCGGAGGCCTACTGCTCTCTGATCGAGCACAGCGACGCGAGCGATGAGGCCACCTTCGCCTCCCAGCTGCTGATCACTCTCAGCGACGCTGTCGCTGCGGCCGTCCGCCTCCCAGACGTCGAGCCCACCGATGCCGAGTCGCCCGTGGCCATCACCCACGAAGAGTGGCGCACCTGCTACCAACGCATCGGCCAGCTGACCGGACCGTGGGCCGGGTACTACTGGGAGGCGTTCCATCCCTTCGCTCTTCAAGAAGCAGATGCGAGCGTTGGCCTCGGCGACATCATCGACGACCTCACCGACATCTGGCGCGACCTCAAGGACGGGCTGCTGGCTCTGCGCGCAGGTCTGAGCCTCAACGACGTCCAGTGGCAGTGGCGCCAGGACTACTGGGGGCACTGGGGCCGGCATGCTGCCGGCGCCTCACGTGCGCTTCTGCTGCACCTCACCGACACGGGACACCCATCGCCGCGAGAGACCTGATCGCCGGCTCCACGTGAGGTGCTGCACCAAGCGCAGAACGCACGGTCATCCCGCGTTGTGCGCGGTCCTGAGCTGGCAGCGGCGGCGCGGTCTTGACGAGGAGCGGGCAACAAGGGCCTGCGCCGATCACGCTGCGACCACCGCTCGGCACACACGGCACCAGCTCGCTGCTCCCTTCGGGGGATGCCCGGCGGTCCGCTACCGCATCGCCCACGCCATCGTGGAACATCCGCACGGTCCGGTTCGACGTCGATTCCACAGGCGGCGCGGGCTGTCGTCACCGAGCGTGATCGTGAGGGGTTCTCCGTGCAGTTGGTCCACCAGGGGCGCATGGCCGTCTCCTACTCCCAGGCCTACCTGTCCGCCGGGGACCTCCCCGACGACTACGAGGACGCTTTCGCCGGGCAGGTCAACGGCCTGGCCGGCGGGCAACTGCTGGGCCACCTGACCCTGCTGGTCGGTGTCCACACCGGAGACGTCGGTGTCCGGGTCCTGCTGTGCGATGAACCACCGCCGGTCGGGCCGGAGTGGGAGGACGTCGTCGAGGCGCCGTTCACCCCCCAGTGGCCCGAGACGGCTCTGGCCGGATGCCTGTCCGACACCGTGTGCCAGCTGCACCTGGACCAGCCCAGCTACCGCGCCCGCTGGAGCGCTCGGGGCATCGACGCCGGCCGCAACGCCGACGTCGTCATGACCGACGAACCGTTGGTGGACCACTACGAGCTGGCCCTGTGGCCCGCTCCCCCCGCTCCCGATGCGATCGTGCGCGTCGGTAGTGAGACCGCCCGCTACCGCCACCGGATGCAGGACCCCGCCTTCGCTCGCGCTGCGCGGACGTCCGCGACGTGGGGTGAGACCCCACTGCCGAGCCAGGCGCTGCTGGACGTCTTCGAAGCGCCCTGGCTGGTCGAGCTGGACCGCGACCTCGCCGAGGACCTCGCGGCGGCCGAACCCGGCGTGCAGCGGGCCGTGGCGTACTGGGCCGCGCAATGGGCCTGCGCCCGGACCGGCGTGGACCGGGTGGACTGGATCGCCGCGGCGCTGGGCACGCTACGTGAGGACCGGCCGCTGCCGGCGCTGTTCCACGACCCCGACGCCCTGTACGCCCGCTTGGACGACTCCCTCCCCGCTCCGGACGGTGAGGCGTCCGCGGTCAACGGTTACCCCCGCAGCCGGACCGCGTACGCGGTGTCCAGCCTCGTCGAGGCGGCCGGCACCGACCCCCTGAGCGCGGTCGTGGCCACCGTGAAGGAAGTTCACGAAGCGATCGGGCAGGAGCACGCGGACGCCTTCCTGGCGCAGGTCCGTGAGGAACTGACACGTCTGCGGCGAGAACTGATCGAGCAGTTCGGCGTCGGGGCCGTCGTGGACCACCGGCCCCCGTTCACCGAGCCGGACCCGCTCGATGAGGTGCCCGAGGGGATGGACCCCGAGGAGTACTTCGACCTGTGCCGGGAGTGGAAGGTGCAGGACGGTGAACAGCTACCTTCCGAACGGTTGCTGTCCGTCGGCGGCCGCGCGTCGTCGGTGGGCCGACGACACCGCGAACTGGCCGAAGCCCTGGCGGTCATGCCGGCCGGCGAGCAGCGCGCGGTGGCAGTGTGGGCGGCCCGCCGGGCGTGCACGATCGCTGGGCTGCTCGGCCAGGATTGGATCGAGGAGGCTCTGCACGCTGCCGCCGGTGGTGGGCCGCTGCCGCCGCTGTGGGACGACCCCGACCAGGTGCTGACGAAGGTGTTCCCCCTGGAGGAGGGGGACGAGGAGCAGGTCGTGTACAGCGGCTCCTACATCAGCTGGGCCGAGGAGGAGGTTCACCAGCCCTACGCCCCCGAGGTGGTCGCCCTGGACGCGCTGCAGCAGTCCGCGCTGCCCGAGACCGCCGAGGCAGTGCTGGGAGCCGTCGACGCCCTGTCCCTGGGGCACGAGGAACCGAGGACAGTCCTGGAGGACGTGCACCGTCGATTGGCCGCAGGAGACTTTCCTCAGCAGTGACCACAGAGGGACGTCGCGGTCATCCCGCGGTGTGCGCGCTGCCGCTGACGGTCGGCGTCGCGGTCTTGCCGATGGCCGCGCTGTCGCGCTCATGCCGATGACCGAGCAATTGCACATCGGCGTCCCTGGCGCCAAAATGGCGCCATGCCGAGCGTTCAGATCAAGGACGTCCCTGACGAGACGCACACCGTCCTCCGCCGTCGTGCTGCCCTGGCTCACCAGTCCCTGCAGGAGTACCTCTTGGCCAAGCTCGTCGAGGAGGCCAGCACCCCCTCCCTGGACGAGGTGCTCGAACGGGCCGGGGGTCGAGCCGGTGGCAGCCTGTCCTTCCGCGACGCGGTGAAGGTGGTGCACGACGACCGTGATCGTCGTTGACGCCAGCGTCCTCGCTCCTGCCCTGGCCGACGACGGACCCGACGGGGACCGGGCCCGGGACCGTCTGCGCGGCGAAGTGCTCACCGCCCCCGAGGTGATCGACCTCGAGGTGGCCTCCGTCCTGCGCCGAGCCGCGATCGGAGATCGCCTGCCGCAGCGCCGCGCCGACCTGGCGATGGACGACCTCATCGACCTACCCCTACGACGAGCCGCTCACCGGCCGCTGCTGCGCCGCTGCTGGGAACTGCGCCACACCGTCACCAGCTACGACGCCGCCTACGTCGCGCTGGCCGAGGTGCTGGGCATCGTTCTGGTCACCGCCGACGCCCGACTGTCCCGCGCCCCGGGCATCACCTGCGAAGTGGAAGTCATGCGCTGACTTCGGTGCCACACGCACCGCTCAGCAGGACGCTGTTGCCGTCCGCACATGCCGATGTCCGGGTGCGAGTTGAGCGCGAAGATCACCTGCATATTCCCGCGGTGCGCGCGAATGCGTTCATCAGCGGAGCGGTGAGTTCAGTCGTCATCTGATGGGCGCGACGTCGTCGCTCCCCGTCTCATCGCTGACTGGCCGACCATGCCGTCGCACGCTTCAGCGTGCCGGGCAGCAAGTAGCCCGAGGGAGGTGGCAGGCCCCCGGCACGTCAGCGAAGCCGACCGTTCCTGGCTGCTCGAGAACCAAAGGATCATCACCGGCATGGAGCCCGTACTCGCTCGGCTGGACCTCGTCGAGGTCGAGCGTCCTCGCCCCGGCAGTCCCGGTCTGCAGAAGCGCGCCCGGTTCCTCCACCGACTGCAGGAGCCGTTGACACAACTGGACTTCGTCGTCGACGGCGCGTCGGTGCTGCAACGAGTCCTCTCGGTGGACCTGCCACTGCCCCACGGCCTGAACGAGTCCCAGTTCGTCAGCGTCGTAGACCTCGCCTGGCCCGAGCCCTCCGCGCTGAGCCTCCAGCAGCTGCTCGGCGCGCTGGAGCGTGACGCGGACTGGGACGTGCTCGAACCAGGCCGGCTACCCCTCTACGGCTGCCCCGAGTGCGGTGACCTCTACTGCGGCGCACTCACCGTCACCGTTGCGCGCGAGGTGGACCCCGGCGATGGGCGGGAGGTCGTGCGCTGGACAGACGTACGGTGCGAAGACGCTCACACTCCAACCGAGGAGATGCCAGACCTCTCCTCGGTCGGGTCCTTCACCTTCGACGCTGCTCGCTACGACTCCACGTTGCGCTCGGCGCTGCGCCGGATGAACGACCTGACGCAGGACGAGCACCAGGCTGAGGCAGCCTGGACGGCGCAACGCGGGTTTCGCGGCCGACTGCGGCGGCTCCTGGACCCCAGGACCAGATGACATCGGCGAGGGCAGACCCCTTGCAACGCAGGTCATCCCGCGGTCCCTGCGCGATCACGACGGCCCTGTGACCTCGCGGCCTCAGCAAGAGGTGCACCATCGTCCCTCGACGAGGATCGAGGACCAGATGAGCGATGAACACACGCCCCAGGAAGACGAAGCAGACCACGAGGACTTGGAACATCACCCTCTTCGACCTGACCTCCGCTGTGCCCGACCAAGCGCTGGAGGAGGCACCTTCCCGATCCGGCGGCAAGTCCCGGCGCTACGTGGACTACCGCCCCCTCGCAGGACGAGACATCATCGACTTCCTCAGGACGGGCGATGTCCCCACGGGCGCCCACGACCTGGCGACCGCTGACTGGGCCGCCCGTACCCTCGACGAAGCCACCTTGCTGACCTTGCTGTCGTGGGTGCGCCGCGCCGCAGCACACAGCTCCGAGTAGTACCGGTCACGGCGGCGACAGGAACGTCGTCCACGTCCGTACGTGCCGCGATCTCCGGCTCTGCGACTTCACGGTCGTCCCGCGTCGTGAGCGCTGTCGCCCCGGAGTTGGCGACGACCGGATCTGACGATCTGCGGGCTGTGGCTCAGGAGGTGCCACGATTCGGAGGTGCCATCCGACTCGTACCGGCCCACGGTCATCTCCATCGCTGCGGAGCACGTCGAGGACGCCTACGTCTGGGACAACTCACCAGGCGAAGTCGGCAGCCTGGACCCTTCGGTCCTGGTCGACATGGGCGCCGACGCCGCCCTGCTCGCCCGCCTGAGCGCGTGGAACGACACCTACGGCCAGCTGGTGGTCACCGACTTCCAGTGGCGGGCCGAGCAGAGCGAAGCGGAGTGGGCCGAGGAAGGGTTGCAGCTGGCCTTGGAGCTGCAGCGGCAGCTGCCCGGCATCGAGGTGCACTACGGGAACTACGGACTGGATCCCTCGTGCCCGTCTCTGCGTCAGCAGCTCGGCCTGCCGGCGCTGCCCGCCGTTGCCAGGCCGGGCGACGACGAGCGCAGGTCCGACCTCTACGCCTACGCCCCGTTGAGCGGCGCCACCCACCGAGCGCACGAGGCCGGTGCGACGGCATCCGAGTGATCCCGGGCGGTGCACGACGACCGTGATCGTCGTTGACGCCAGCGTCCTCGCCCCCGCCCTGGCCGATGACGGACCCGACGGAGACCGGGCCCGGGATCGTCTGCGCGACGAGGCGCTCACCGGCCGCTGCTGCAGCCGGGAACTGCGCCACACCCTCACCAGCTACGCCGCCGCCCACGTCGCGCCGGCCGAGGTGCTGGGCATCGTCCTGGTCACCGCCGACGCCCGTCTGTCCCGTGCGCCGGGCACCACCTGCGAAGTGGACGTCGTGCGCTGACCTCAGTGCCACCCGCGACGATGACCGCCGGCTGTACCGGAAGGTCGTCCCCGGCTGCCCCGCTGCTGGCACGCTGGTCACGTGATCCTCCCGAAGGTCCGCGACCCGCGACTGGTCACGATCCGCCGTGGCGGAGAACTCACCGACGAGGATCACCGGCTCATCGCCCTGTGGGCCGCTGACTGCGCCGACCACGTGCTGCACCTCTTCGAGGTCGAACAGCCCTCTGACACCCGCCCCCGCGAGGCCATCGAGGCAGCACGCGCCTGGGCCGGCGGCAGCGTGCAGATGATGGACGCTCGAGCTCGCGGTGGGCACGCGATGGGAGCGGCTCGCCCGCTGCGGGGGGCTGCCCGCTGCGCCGCCTACGCCGCCGGCCAAGCCGCGTGCGTGCCTCACGTGCCCGAGCACGACCTCGGCGCCGCCGCCTACGCGATCAAGGCGGCACGGGCAGCGGGCACGGCCGGTCCCACCACCGGCCGGCTGGAGCGCGACTGGCAGCGCGAGCAGCTCCCGGAGCGCATCCGGGAACTGGTGCTCGAGGACCAAGCCAGACGCGACGCGATCTGCTGGTCCGTCTTCGGCGACTGACGAGACCTCGCGGTGCGGTCTGGTCGACGGGGCGAAGGGCGGACACGCGGAGTGGGGCGGCGTGCTCGTTCTCTGGGCGCGACCCCCACGATGCCATCGGTGCCGCGTCCGGTCGGCGAGTCCCGTCGGCGGTGTCAGCCGGGCAGCAGACCCTCGGCCCACAGCGCCTGCAGGACGCGCTCGCTGGCACGGCCGTCCTCGAGGGCGCAGAAGCGCTCCACGAACCGGGCGTAGCGTCCCGCCTGCGCAGCGGCCACCGCGGGCAGGTCGAGCAGCGCCGCGGTCAGCGCCTCCTGGTCGAGCAGGACCGGGCCCGGCGCCTCCGCCTCCAGGTCGAAGGTGAAGCCGCGCAGGCGGTCGCGGTAGTGCGCGAGGTCGTAGGCGAAGACCAGGATCGGCTTGCCCGTGACCGCGAAGTCGAACATCGACGACGAGTAGTCGGTGACCAGGACGTCGGCGGCCAGGTACAGGTCGGAGATGTCGGGGTACGCGCCCACGTCCTGCACCCGCCCACCGCCGGCGGGACGGCTCTGGTGGCCCATGTAGTGGTGCAGGCGCAGCAGGACGACGGCGTCGTCGCCGAGGCGCCGCGCGAGGGCCCCGACGTCCAGCCCCAGCGGGGCGTCGACGCCCGAGGCGGCCTCGTCGTCGCGGTAGGTGGGCGCGTACAGGACAGCCGTCGTGCCCTCCGCGAGGCCGAGGTCGGCGCGCACCCGGGCGCGCCGGGCGTCGCGATCGGGCGCGGAGAGCACGTCGTTGCGCGGGTAGCCGGTCTCCAGCACCCGGCCCCGGTAGGCGAACGCAGCCCGCAGCAACCGCGTCCCCTCGGCGCTCGGGGTGACGAGCAGGTCCCAGCGGGCGATGTCGTCGTCCAGCTCGGCCATGACGTCGTCCGGGGGCTGGAACGCGGCGTCGCGGTGGATGCGTTTCAACGGTGTCCCGTGCCAGGTCTGCAAGTACACCGCCCCGGGACGCTTGCGCCACCGGTCGAGCTGGATGTGCGTGTTCGAGACCAGCACGTCCGCCGCCTCGAGCGCCGCGACGGCTTGCGGCGTCCCGATCGGCACGGTCGCCACGTCGGGCGGGAACGTCGCGGCCTGGCGGGAGGAGGCAAGCCAGAGGTGGTCGACGCCGTCACCGCCGCGGGCGGTCCAGGCCTCGTGCAACGCCCGCGGGTTGTCGGCGTAGCGGCCGTTGTCAGCGTTCCAGACGACCTTCACCGATCTCCCGCCCCCACCGTGCTCGTCCCGGGCGGGATGTCCCGCGCCGTGCGCCGACGCTAACCGCTCGACAGGGTTCGTGCAGGCCGGTGAGGACCTGGTGGTCCGACTGCGGACCGAGCTCCACCGTGGTCGAGGGGCGCGACCGGCAGGGACCTGACCCGGCGCCTCGTGCTCGATCATCGGGTCAGGCGCGGGAAGCGCGGTGTCCCCCGCGCAGCGGTGCATCCGTTGAAGGGCTGCGAGGTTCACGCTCGTCCTACCCGAGCTCCGGCGTGCCACCTACCGCCTGCTGAGGACGACGAAGGACTGACGCCGCGAACGCGCAGAAGCGCCGACGACTGCACTGTCGCGCTCATGGCGATGTCCGGGCGTTCAGCCCTGGCCGTCGCACCCACCGCTGTCACCCCATGAGGTCACCCGTGGGTGAACCGAAACGGTCACCCGGGCGACCAGATCGGCGCACCCACGTCTTCCCCCACGACGGGGGGTCGCCCCGTTGCACCGACGTCACGGTCATCCCGCGGTGTGCGCGCTTCTGACCCGCCGGCGACCTCCCGGAGATCCCGCTTGTGTGGGTGATCCGGGCGGCCATTGGTGACCGACGACGTCGTGGTCGTGGCCGTGGTCGTGGCCGTGGCCGTGGCCGTGGCCGTGGCGTGGCGAGAGTGCGAAGAGCCGCCTCGCCGCTCCTGCGCTCAGCGACGCCGACGACCCAGGGCGTACCCGACGGCCCCGGCCACCACGACCAGACCCAGAGCGGCCAACTGCCCGCCCCGGTACTGCCGGGAGGTCATCACGGCCAGGCCCCCCAAAGCCTCGACGGGGATCGAGCCGTCATTGGTGTCGTACCAACCGAACGCCGCGTACGGACTGGAGGCGAGCAGAGCGACACCGATCAGGAAGAGCAAGACGCCCGTCGCGGCGAGCAGGGTCGTCACACGGGGACGTCTCACGCAGGAAGGATCGCAGCCACTGAGCTCGGAGCGAGACCCTACGTCGTCGGTCAGGCCGCCGTTCGGGTGCTCGGAGAACCGATCGGCACAGGAGTCGAGTCAAGGACCTCACGGTCATCCCGCGATCTGGGCGCAGTCGTGGACGGTCGGATGATCCTGCGGCCCCGAGCCGCTTCACGCCGGGACGTGGTGCGGCAGCACTGCTTCCCGGCACCGGGGCCCGGACCCGGCGCACGCCGAGGGGCTGGAGGATCGGGCACGGGATGCGGGGACGTCACCGGTGAAGCGCTCATCGCTGTCCACGCTCACCGCGCCGCCGTCCAGGCCGACACCGCCGCGCCACGGGGGTCCACGGGGATCCACGAAATTGCTTTCGTTGCCTCGATCGGGTAGCCACACCTCGTGAAGACATCGCGGTTCGCGCTCGACGTGGCGACGGGTTTCCTGGCCGGCTGGGTGGCGGTGCGGGCGAAGGCGAAGGCCGAGTCCACGCTGCAGGGCTGGGGCGAGAAGCTCCTCCCGCCCGCACCCGGTCAGAAGGAACTCCCCGGTGCCGACCCCGCGGGCCACGGCGACCGCATGCCCCCCTCGGTGCTGTACCGGCGTCTGGTCGACCTGCGCGGCGGGAACGGCGACGCCCTGGAGGGCGACGCCCTGGAGGCGGGCGCTGTCTGGTTCCACCGCGCCCTGGCCTACGGCTACCCCGTCGCCTACTCCGTGGTGTCGCGGCGGGTGCCGCTCACGCGGGCCGGGGCAGGGACCCTGGGCGGCGCCGCGCTGTTCGGCGCCTTCCACGCGACGCTGCTGCCCGTGATGGGCGTGCAGGCCCCGGTGTCGGACCTGCCGAAGGCGTGGTGGGTCTGGGAAGGCGGGTCGCACGTGGTGTTCGGCGTCGCCGTGGACGTGGTCGTGGGGGCGGTCCGGCGTGTCACGGGCTAGCCGCGACCTTTGGTCAGTCGACGGCTGAGGTCGTCGAGGGGCTCGGCGTGATGCTCCTCGCGCCACGCATGCCCCTGGCGACTTCATCCCCGGCAGCGACGGCAACGGCGGAGAGGTCATCTCCAGCAGCCGTCCCGGAGGCCACTGGTCCACGGCACCTCGAACAGCCCGACGTCCGGTCATCCCGCGCTCAGTGCGCGGTCGCGGACGGTCGGAAACTTCACGGGCACCTCGCTTACCAAGGTCCCTGGCACTTCACTGCCGACCGCAGCTACCTTGATCAGGTCGTCCACTTGGTGAGCGGCAGCGCCCGCTGCCCGACCACGGCGAGACGGCGAAGGAGCATCGTGGGCGACACGGTCTACGACTACCACCGCCTCAACCACCTCAACGTCTTCGACCACGTCCGATGGCGCGGCCCCGACGACTTCGCCCACCGACTCGGCTTGCAACCAGACCACTCCGGTCAGCTCCTGTGCGCCGATGAGACCCACGCCGTCATCGACTGGGTCAGCGTCCCCGGCATCGGCCGCTACGACGGCCGCTTCGACCCCCACTGGGTCGAACGCATCTCCGAACAGGAGCACGAACAGGCCGCGCAGCAACTGCGCAGCCGATGGGCCGGCTTCGACCTGGACGACCGCGACGTCCGAGCCGCCTGGACCCAGAACCGTTGGATCGGCCCCGATGACCCCTTCCTGCCCGATACCCGGGTGAAGTACGTCGGCGACCAAGAAGGCGCTGACCGCCTGGGTCTCCAGCCGGAGCATCCGGGGACCGCCCTGAGCAGCGGAGAAAAGCACGCCATCGTGCATTGGGTGGACGCCGAAGGGATCTTCGAGCACGAGGGCGTCATGGACCCCAGAGACCTCGAGGCCATCGACGAAGAGGACTTCCAGCGACGTGCGCAGGTGTTGCGCGACTCCGGCTGGCGCTGGATCTACTACAACGCCGCCGACGGCTGGTTGGACCCAGCCCTGCGAACCCGTCCTGGTGAGTAGTCCTGGCGATCACCGTGCACTGTCCAACAACCGCACGGTCATCCCGCGGCGCACGTGCGCGCTGTGCTGGACGGATTCAGCTCGGCAACCGGAAGAACCATCCGTCGGCGGAATCGACACTGCCCTCGGCCCCGGGCAGCACCCGCCCACCCCACCGCACCACGACGTCACCGACGAGTCCCACCGCACGCCCCGCCTCCCGCGGGCCGGGCACAGCGGGGAGCTTCGCCCACTCCCCGTCCGGGCCCAGCAGCGCGGTCTGACGATCCGAGACCAGCAGCACGTCACCACCACGGGTCAACGCCACCGGCTCGGCCATCGACCCCTCACCGGGCAGGGAGGCGAGCTCTTCGACGTGAGCGGTGTCCACGGCGACCGCCGCGAGGACGACGTCCTGCCCGAAGGTGACCCCGAGCACCCGCCGCCCGTCCCACAACAACTCGTCGAAGCCCACCCAGTGACCCGGTGAGCGGTCCACCCCCGCACTGCCCCCGTCCGCCTCACCCGGACTCGCCGCCTCACCCGGTTCCGGCGCCCGGCCGGGGTCTCCGTCGACGCCGGCGGCTGGTCCGATCGCCCACTCCGCGACCTGGTCCCACCCGCCCTGCGGTGACCAGGTCACCACCCGCCGGCACGCCTGCTCGTCGGAGCAGCCCGCACCGATCGCCTTGACGATGATCACCAACTGCGTCCCCGTCCACACGCTGACCAGCTCCTGCTGGTAGGCGTCGGGCAACGGCCACGGATCCAACGTCCACCGCCCCGTGTCGGCGTCGAAGGAACCCACGGCCACCGGCTTGCGCACGCGTTCGTCCTCGGTGGCGTTCGGCCAGCCGGCGACGACGAACGTGCGACCCACCCAGCGCCCGCTCTCCCCGGCGGTCAAGGGCAGTGGCGGGGGCGCCTGGGCGACGTCGAAACCCGTGGGCCCGAGCCACGGTTCCAGGAAGGGGCCTCTCGCGTAGCTGTCCACCCCGTGCAGGCTCGGCTGCGGGGTCCACGAGCCGGTCGCCGCCGACCAGGACGCGCCGTCGTCGCGGAAGCTGGGGACCGGTCCCGCGCAGCTGCCTCCGTCGCCGCACGGTGCCGGGGTGGGATCGGGGTGGACGTAGCCACCGGCGACGGCGAACTGCCCGTCCCGCACCGTGCTCGCGGCGTCGCCTCGGGCACTGAGCGGTGCCGGCGCCATCTCCACCCAGGCGCCGCTCAGGACGGGAACGTCCCACGTGGGCTCCGGCAGCACCCCGGGCTCCGGCGCGCTGCGGCAGGCCGTGGAGGACAACGCCAGGAGCGACACCAGCGACCACGCCACCACACCTCGCCCCACCCTCATGAGGAGTGGACGAGACCCGGTGCCGTCGGGTTCCACCCGCCGAGCCGGCCCACGTGCTGCGCTCGGCCGGGTCCCCGTCGCCGCGGGTGACCAGCAGCCGTCGACGCAGCACGCTGCCTCCGCGAGTCCCCGTGAGGCACTGTGGACACGTGAACCCCGGCGTCAAGACCACGGGCGGCTGCGTCGGCGTCGCCGTCGTCCTGGTCGCCCTGCTCACGGGCTGCTCGCCGTCGACCCGGACCGCAGCCGAGCGGGCCGCCACCGGAGCTGCCACGAGCCCGGCCCCCACCACCGCGTCCACCCCACCCGTCCAGGACCCTGACGCGCCGCGTCTGGAACCGGTGAGCACCACCAGCACCGTGGAGGCCGACGGCGAGGGGTGCGCCCGGATGGGCCAGGGACGCGCCGCCCACCGCGCCGGTGACGACGGGCCCGACCCCCACGCCTTGCCCGCAGGAGCCACCGACCACCTGCGCCGGGTCTTCGCAGCCTCCACCGACGTCTCCGACGCCGCCGCCTACCGCGAGGACGACGGCGACAGCATCTTCATCTGCACCGGCTACACCCTCCGCGAGGACTCCAGCGGGGCGATGTCAGCCGTCATCCCCGTCCCGGCCGCCACCTCGGTGATCGCCACCGTGGCCGGCGCCGGCGGCGGGTACAGCCCGGGCGAGAACGTCGTGGACTACTACGGCTACGCCTCCGACGACGTCGCTCACGTCGTCGTCACCACACCCGACGACCGGCGGCACCTCGCTGCGGTCGAGGGTCACGTCTGGTGGGCCGCGCCCGTGGTGGACGAAGCGACCGCGGCCCGCTCGCAGGAGGGCACCTGGCAGGCGCTGGACCACGCCGGCGCCGTCCTGGCCGAGGGTCCGACCCGACCCGTCTGACCTCGAGCAGGCGACCTCACGGTCACCCCGCGGTCCGTCAGTCCGTCGAGGTGGCGGTGCCGGCGGGCAGCAGGTCAGCCAGGAGCGCCTGGACGCGGGCGCGGATCTCGTCGCGGATCGGACGGACCGCCTCGATGCCCTGCCCGGCGGGGTCCTCCAGGACCCAGTCCTCGTAGCGCTTGCCCGGGTAGAACGGGCACGCGTCGCCGCAGCCCATGGTGATGACCGCGTCGGAGGCCTGCACGGCCTCGGGGGTGAGGACCTTGGGCTGCTCGGCGGTGATGTCGATGCCGACCTCGGCCATGGCCCGCACCGCGGAGGGGTTGATCCGGTCGGCGGGCGTGGAGCCGGCCGAGCGGACCTCGACGGCCCCACCCGACAGGGCCGTCATGAACCCCGCGGCCATCTGCGAACGGCCGGCGTTGTGCACGCAGACGAAGATCACACTGGGCTTGTCACTCACAGATCTCTCCTCGGTCATGGGATCAGCAGCTGCCGGAGCCGGAGCGGCCGTGCGCGAAGCCCAGACCGGCCCCGACAGGGCCGGTCCCGGTGCTGACGGGCCGGGGCGCAGCCGCAGCGCAGCGCGAGCCACCGTCAGCGGCGTCGATCTCCGGTGTCGAGCACACGCCGGTCTCGGGCAGGTCGAGCTGCAGGTCGGCCGCTGCGGCAGCGTCGCCGGCGAGGTGCGCCGCGATGGAGCGGACCTGCTCGTAGCCGGCGGCCAGGCCGACAGGTCCCGCGCCGATGACGACAACGGGCAGGGTCTCAGCGGTGGTCATCGCGCACTCCTGCTCGCCGGGGCGGGGACGGTGGGGTCACCGGGGAAGAAGCGCCGTCCGGCCCACAGGGCGACGTGGACGAAGGCCACCAGGACGGGGACCTCGATGAGGGGACCGACCACCCCGGCCAGGGCCTGGCCGGAGGTGACGCCGAAGGTGCCGATCGCGACGGCGATGGCGAGCTCGAAGTTGTTGCCCGTCGCGGTGAAGGACAGCGTGGAGGTCTTGGCGTAGCTGAGGCCGATGCGCCTGCCCAGCACGAAGGACCCCGCGAACATGATCACGAAGTAGGCCAGCAGCGGCAGGGCGATCCGCGCGACGTCGCCGGGCTGGGAGGTGATGGCGTCCCCCTGCAGCGCGAAGAGCATGACGATCGTGAAGAGCAGTCCGTACAGGGCGATCGGCCCGATCCTGGGCAGGAAGCGGCCCTCGTACCAGGCGCGGCCCTTGGCCCGCTCGCCCAGCGTGCGGGTGAGGAACCCGGCCAGCAGCGGGACGCCGAGGAAGACCAGGACGCTCACGACGATGGCGCCGACGGAGAACTCCACACTCGTGGTCGACAGCCCCAACCACCCGGGCAGGACCTGCAGGTAGAACCAGCCCAGGGCCGCGAAGGCGAGGATCTGGAAGACGGAGTTGATCGCCACCAGGACGGCGGCGGCCTCGCGGTCACCGCAGGACAGGTCGTTCCAGATCAGCACCATGGCGATGCAGCGGGCCAGGCCGACGATGACCAGCCCGGTGCGGTACTCCGGCTGGTCCGGCAGCAGCAGCCAGGCCAGCGCGAACATCAGCGCCGGGCCCACCAGCCAGTTGAGGATCAGCGAACTGACGAGCAGCGTGCGGTCTGACGTCACCCGGGAGGTCTCGGAGTAGCGGACCTTGGCCAGCACCGGGTACATCATCAGCAGCAGCCCGACCGCGATCGGGAGGCTGACCGAGCCGACCTCCACGGCGCTGAGCGCGTCGTCGAGGCCCGGGACGACACGGCCCAGGACCAGCCCGAGGGCCATGGCCGCGACGATCCAGACGGGCAGGAAGCGGTCCAGGACCGAGAGGCGAGCCAGCACCGGAGTCTCGGTGCTGCCACGGGGGTTCTCGGCGACTTCCTCGGTGTGGAGGTCGCTCATGCCTGCAGGTCCTCTCGGTCCGACGTGCCCACCGACCGGCGAACATCGACGTGTGTCGATGCCGACCCTGGCAGGGACATCGGTCACTGTCAATATCGACAACGGTGAATGCTTGGCGCCACACTGGGCGCATGGCCTCCGCGACACCGACCCTGGCTCGCCCCTCTGCCGCAGGGAGCGTCGCGTGCTGCGCCCCTCTGACCCGCGAGCCCCTCAGTGCCGAGACCGCAGCGTCGTTGGCCCGGACGCTGAAGGCCGTCGCCGACCCCGCCCGACTGCGCCTGCTGTCCCTGGTCGCCGCCCACGAAGGGGGCGAGGCCTGCGTCTGCGACCTCGTCGAGCCCCTGGGCCTGAGTCAGCCCACGGTCTCGCACCACCTCAAGGTGCTCGTCGACGCCGGCCTCCTCACCCGCGAGAAGCGCGGGGTGTGGGCCTACTTCACCGTGGTTCCCGAGGCCCTCAACGCCCTCTCGGCCGTCCTGGCCGCTCCCGTCGCCGCTGCTGCTCCCCGAGCCTGACGGATCCCCGCACCCCCGTCACCACGGTCGAGGTGGGGGTGTGGAGGTGGCTGGCACGCTGGCTCGGGTGGACACCCTCGATCCTGTGACCCTGGCGGCGGCGTCTGCAGCCGCGTTCGCTCTCGCGGTGCTCTCCGCGGTCGCCGGCTTCGGTGGCGGTGTGCTGCTGCTGCCGGTGTTCACCGCCCTGTTCGGGCTCCGGGTCGCCGTCCCGATGCTGACCCTGACCCAGCTCATCAGCAACGGCTCGCGCCTGTGGCTGAACCGCCGGCACCTGCACTGGCCCCTCATCACCCGCTTCGCCCTCGGCGCCGTCCCCCTGGCCGCTGCGGGTGGTCTCCTCCTGGCCCACGCCCCCCTGGACCCCCTCAAACGCCTGCTCGGGGTCTTCCTCGTCGCCGTGGTCATCTGGCGCCGACGCAACCCTCACCCCCGCGCACCGGGGGAGGCCGTCTTCGTCGCGGTCGGTGCGGCCTCCGGACTCGGCTCAGCCCTGCTGGGCTCGGTCGGTCCCCTCACCGCACCCTTCTTCCTCGCCTACGGCCTGACCCGCGCTGCCTACATCGGCACCGAAGCCGCCAGCGCCCTGACCTTGCACGTGACCAAGCTCGCCGCCTACGGGGCCGGGGACCTCCTCACCGCCCAGGTCCTCACCTACGGCGCTGCCCTGGCCCCCGCGACCCTCCTGGGAGCCTGGACCGGCAAGAAGATCGTGGGGCGCATCAGCGACCGCGTCTTCGTCGTCCTCGTCGAGGTCGGTCTCCTCGCCGCCGGTGTCCTCTTCCTCCTGGGCCTGTGACCCACCGGCGACAGTGCGCTGTTCCCACGCCGGGGACCTGCCGCGGTCGGGGGCCCGGGCTCGCAGAGGGCGGGGTCAGGACGCGCCCGGTGGCACAGGACCCGTTGCGGTCCGGGTTCCTCGCCAGACCCACCCCGGCGGTGCTCAACCCCCGAGCGCTGACCGCCGTCCCGATCAGCACGTCGGCTCACCTCGTGGCGCAGGGTGAGAAGCACGTCCACCGTGTGGACGGCGGTGCCGCGACTTCACCGTCATCCCGCGGTGCGCAAGGCCATCCCGCTGGCCAGGACGTTCAGCGAGGGGTCCTGCTACCCGCAGCCCACGGCCTGCGCAGTGGCCGTCGACACCCTCGTGTACATGGATTACCTTCGACGTGTACACATGCCGAGGAGGGCCGCCGTGAGCAAGACCCACATCGACATCGACGAGGACCTGCTCGCCCAGGTGGCGGCGATCACCGGGACGACCACCAAGCGGGACACCGTCGAAGCCGCGCTGCGCACCACCCTGCGCCAAGAGCGTCGCCGTGCAGCTGTCGAACGCCTCATCACCCGCGCCGAGAGCGGCTACTTCGCCCCGTTGCTCGAAGAGCACTCCAAGGCCACCGAAGAGGACGCCGAAGCACCGGGCACCCGAGCACCGGACACCGACGATCGAGCGCACGGCGCCGCGTGAGCTTCCTGCTCGACAAGTCCGCCCACGCCCGCTGGGGCCAACCGGTCGTGGCCGCCCGACTGAACGACCTCCTGCGCGAGGAGATGCTGAACATCGCTCGACCCAGCGTCCTGGAGATCGGGTTCTCCGCCCGCTCTCCCCAGGACTACCGCGAGGTCATCGCTGACGTCACCGAGGCGATGACCGTCATCGAGGTCACCGCCGAGATCAGCACTCGCGCGCAAGACCTGCAGGAACGCCTCACCCACCGAGGGTGGCACCGGGCACCAGGTCCGGTGGACCTCCTGCTCGCAGCCACGGCCATCGAACACGGGTTGACGCTGCTGCACCTGGACGAGGACTTCGAGCTGATCGCCCGTGTGAGCTCCTTGCGACAAGAGCGCGTCGTTCCCCGGGAAGCACCCACTGCGTGACCTCGACTAGGCGGACTTCGATCGACCGGGTCGACATCACGGTCATCCCGCGTTGTGCGCGGTGGCCGGTGACGTCCGCACATGACGATGTCCGGGCGTTCAGCCCTGGCCGTCGCACCCACCGCTGTCACCACATGAGATCCCCCGTGGGTGAACCGAAACGGTCACCCGGGCGACCAGATCGGCGCACCCACGTCTTCCCCCACGACGGGGGTCGCCCTGTTGCACCGACGTCACGGTCACCCCGCGATCCGTTCGGCCGGCGACACAGCGACCCTGCCGATCTCCGGATGGCTGCGGAGCAGCTTCCGCTACGGTCGCCACCTCGTCGAGGAGCGTGGGCCCGGCGTCAGGTGCTGAGGCGAGGTGATGACCGGGCCGTCCTGAGAACCGATGACTCTCGCAGCGTCGCGAGGTCTGAGCGCCATGACGATGACGACGACCGTGATCAGCGTTGCGCTGCCGGTGGCGGACCAGGACGCCGCCCTGGCCTTCTACACCGGCGTCCTGGGGTGCGAACTGCGCTACGACGCGGAGGTGTGGCCGGGGGCACGCATGGTGGAGGTGGTCCCGCCGGGCTCGCGCGTGGGTCTGGTCCTGCTGCCACCGGACAGCCCGCTGCCGATGGCGCTGCGGTTGGGCACCACCGACGCCGACGCCGCGTACGAACGGCTGGCAGGCGTCGAAGGTGTGGTGCTTCACAACGCGGAGGTCCTGCGCTGGGACGGCGTGCCGGCGATGTTCCACTTCAGCGACCCCGACGGCAACCAGCTGGTCTACCTCCAGGAGACGCCGATGCCTGACGACGATGCCTGACCACGACGCCTGACCACGGCGGAACGCCGGCGATGCCCGGCAGACGGGAACGCCGGCACGACCGCGCCCTGGCCGCCGAACGTCGCCGCCACCCGCTGGCCCGGGAGACGTCGTGTCGTTGACACCAGCCGTGAGACACCGGGCCCGACGACGGCGAGACTGCGGGTGCGTCCCGCACGACGTGATCACCGGCGAGGAGGCACGGCATGGGTGGACGAGCACGAGCGGTGCGGCGAGCCGCAGGCCTGACCGCGGCCGCCTGCGTCCTCTGCAGTTGCGGCAGCGCCCCGGGCAGCTCTCCTTCCCCCGAGGACGGGAACCGACCCGCACTGGTGCTGACGCCTGCCCAGGAGAGCGCCGTCGCGGCGCTGACCGCGCCGGAGTTCTCCCGTCGCGGCGACCCGCTGGCGCTGCTCGACAGCGTCGGTGACCTCGTGGGTACCACCCTGGCGTGCGACGAGGTCGCCGAGCACCTCGACGTCCCCGTCCCCAGCTTCCCGACGTTGCGGGAACGCGGTTTCACCGCCGCCTGCGGCAGCTCCGAGGGTGCCGCCGTCTTCGAGCACCCGGTCCCCTCGGCGGCCGATCCACCGGCACCGTCGGCGGATCCGGCCGCCGACGTCCACGGCGTGACCGTCGCCTACCTGCCCCCGGGTGTGGACGCCGACGGCACGCCCTTCGACGAGGCCCGCCGCGAGGGACTGGTGTGGATGACGATCCTCTACGGCAGGGACACCGCCCAGCCGCCGACCGCTGCGGCGACGAGCGAGCCTTCCCGGTCCGACTTCACCACGCTGCAGTGGCGCAACGGCACCGTGCTCGGGGTCCAGTACGCGGACTCCGGGGACACCCGCCTGGCCTGGCGCAGCACCGCGGCCGACCACGTCTTCGACGTCAGCGTGAACACGTCCGGTGACCCGGTGGCCGGTGTCGCCCTGCTGGCGGACGGGGTGGACCTGCCCACCTGACCCCCGGTGCGGCCGGAGACGCCACGGCCCCGCGAGAAAACCCGGGCGACGACGGACACGTCCGACCTAGGCTCGCTGTCCATGGCACCGGTCACCGACGAGCGAGCTCCGGTCCTGACCCCCCGGGCCCAGGACTTCCCGCGCTGGTACCAGGACGTCGTCGACAAGGCGGAACTCGCCGACAACGGTCCCGTCCGCGGCACCATGGTCATCCGGCCCTACGGCTACGCCCTCTGGGAGCGGGTCCAGGCGGAGGTCGACGCCCGCATCAAGCGGGCCGGCGCCGAGAACGTCTACCTGCCGTTGCTCATCCCCGAGAGCTACCTGCAGCGTGAGGCCGAGCACGTCGAGGGTTTCAGCCCCGAGCTGGCCGTCGTCACCCACGCCGGGGGCAAGGAGCTGCCCGAGCCGCTGGTCGTGCGTCCCACCAGCGAGACCGTCTTCGGTGAGCTGATGGCCAGGTGGATCCAGGGTCACCGCGACCTGCCCCTGCTGCTGAACCAGTGGGCCAACGTCGTGCGCTGGGAGCTGCGCCCGCGCCTGTTCCTGCGCACCACCGAGTTCCTGTGGCAGGAGGGGCACACCGCCCACGCCACGCGGGCCGACGCCTCGGCCTACGCCCGCCGCATCCACCTGCAGGTCTACCGCGACTTCTTCGACGACGTCCTGGCGCTGCCCGTGCACGTCGGGCTCAAGACGGTCCGGGAACGCTTCGCCGGCGCCGTCAACACCCTGGCCTGCGAGGCGATGATGGGCGACGGCAAGGCGCTGCAGGTGGCCACCAGCCACGAGATGGGCCAGAACTTCGCGACCGCCTTCGACATCCGCTACGCCGACGCCGACGGCGGGAGGCCCTTGTGCTGGACCACCAGCTGGGGTCTGAGCACCCGGGTCGTCGGCGGGCTCGTCATGGGTCACGGGGACGACAGGGGTCTCGTGGTCCCCCCGGCGCTGGCCCCCACGCAGGTCGTGGTCGTGGTGGTGAAGGAGGACGAGGCCAGCCTCGGCGCCGCCCAGCGGATCCAGGAGCAGCTCTCGGCGGCCGGGGTGCGCGTGAAGGTCGACCGCCGCACCGACCAGGGCTTCGGGCGCCGGGTCACCGGCTGGGAGCTCAAGGGCGTGCCCGTCCGGCTGGAGGTCGGACCGCGCGACGTGGGCGAGGGCGTCGTGACCCTGGTCCGCCGTGACAGCGGTGAACGACGGCGTCCCACCCTGGAGGCGGTCGCCTCGCTGGTGCCCGCGCTGCTGCAGCAGGTGCAGGGCGACCTGCTGCAGCGGGGCCGGCGACGCCTGCGGGACCGCACCGTGGACGTGTCCTCGGTGCAGGAAGCGGCCGAGGTGGCACGGACCGGGTTCGGGCGGATCCCGTGGCGCGCCCTCGGCGTCGACGGGGAGGCGGAGCTGGCCCGGAACGCGGTGACGGTGCGGTGCCTGCAACGGCCCGACGGTTCCCTGCCCGAGGCCGACGACGAGGACGACCTGGTCGCCGTCGTCGCCCGGAGCTACTGACCGCGACCGAACCGCCGGGGTCGGCGGGCTGCGCTGCAGCACCCCGTGGCGTCAGGGGTGGCCGATCGGACGGTGCCCGTGTCGGTGGGCGCGGTTCTTGCCGCCGCGCTTGGCCTCGTACATCGCCTCATCGGCCTCGGCGAGGACCGCCTCGGCCAGGGCACCCACGCCGTCGGTCCCGTCGGTGTCCGGGTCGTCGCCGATCGGGGTCACGGCGTGCACCCCGGCCGGGACGCAGGCCGACGTCATCCCGATGCTGGCCCCGACGGTGAAGGTGCCGCGCGTCAGCACGACGGGCGCCCGCAGGCTCGCCAGCAGGCGTTCGGCGATGGCCGGCAGGTCCTGCTCCTCGGTCAGCCCGGGGCAGACGACGGCGAACTCGTCCCCGCCGAGGCGGGCCAGGGTGTCCCCCGGGCGCAGGCAGGTGGAGAAGCGGTCGGCGACCTCGCGCAGCAGGTCGTCCCCGGTGGCGTGCCCGGCGGCGTCGTTGACGGCCTTGAACCCGTCGAGGTCGCAGAACAGGACCCCCACCCGGGTGTGGTCCCGACTGGTGGCGGCCAGGGCGTGGGTGAGCCGGTCGTGCATCAGGGTGCGGTTGGGCAGTCCGGTCAGGGGGTCGTGCAGGGCCTGGTGCCGCAGGAGGTCCTCGGCGGCCCTGCGGCCGGTGATGTCCTCGATCAGGCACAGCAGGTACGGCTCGCCGTCGGGTTCACCGCTGGTGGCCGTGTTCCACCCGGAGTCGGTGAGGACGGTCGCCGACAGCAGGCCCCAGCGGGTGCTGCCGTCGGCGTGCTGGTAGCGCTTCTCCACCCGGGCCTCGTGGGCCCGGCCCTGGAGGAAGGGGGCGAACGCGGTGACGCACTCGCCCCGGTCCTCGGGGTGGGTCAGGGCGTGGTGGTCGAGCTGGAGCAGTTCCCACGCGGCGAACCCCGTGAACTCGCTCAACGTGGCGTTGACCTGCAGGATCTGCGCGGCGTCCCGGCCGGTCAGCCCGACGATCATCATGCTGATCGGTGCGGTGTCGAACGCGGCGCGGAAGCGGCGTTCGGAGGCGGCCAGGCGGGCCGCGGCGGCCCGCTCGGAGGTGACGTCGCGAGCGGCCAGGACCACGCCCCCGGCCCAGCGCTGCCCGGTGGCCGGGGGCAGCGGGTGGGCACTGAGGTTCAGCAGCCGGCCGGCGGGAACGGCCGGCGTCGTGACGAGCACGTCCGCGTTCTCGACCGTCTCCCCGCGCAGGGCACGCGAGACGGGCAGGTCCGGCACCGGCCAGGGCCGACCGTCGGGGTGGCGCATGGAGAAGAACTCCGTCCACCGCTCCTGCGTGAGGTCGAGGGGCAGGTCGGGGAAGAGCGACATCGCGGCGCGGTTGCGCAGCAGGGCCGCACCGCGGGCGTCGTAGACGCTCAACCCGTCGCCGGTGGTCTCGAAGACCTCCCGCAGCAGGGCGGCCTGCTCGTCGGCTTCCTGCTGGGCCCGGCGCAGACCGGCGACCAGGTCGGCGCGCTCGTCCCGGATCAGGGCCAGGACCAGGGCGGCGAGCCCGATGACGGTGACGAAGGCCTGGGCCAGCAGCACCCGGGTCGCGGGGGAGTCCACCGCGAACGGCCCACGCCCGGCCATGGTCGCGGCCACGACCCAGATCCCGATGAGCAGGACGTGGCCGGTGGTGGTCGTGGTGTGGAAGCGCAGCGCGATCCACATGCTGAACGGCAGCAGCGCGAAGGCGAGCGGCAGGTGCTCGGTCTGGGTGAAGACGACCGTGTACGCGGCGACCACCACCACGGTCGCGGCGACGATCTCCGTGCCGCTGCGCCAGCCGGTGCGCCAGCGCCGGCCCCGGTCGGCCAGCCGCAGGGCGAAGGCGGCGAAGACGAAGGTGCTGGCGGCGTTGCGCACCAGCCACGCCCCGGCCGCCGGGAGCAGCGGGGTGCCGGCGCTGAGGTGCAGGGCGAGCGGTCCGACGCAGGCCGCGGCCGCCGACCCGGCCACCGACCCCAGGACCAAGGCGGTCAGGTCCGCGGGGTTCCGCAACCGCCACGGCGCGCTGCCGCCGCGACGGTGCCAGCGGTGCGCCACGAGGCACGAGGTGGCGGCCTGCACGCCGTTGGCCACCGCGAACGCGGCCCCCAGCAGCGCTCCGGCGCCGGTCGCGGCGTTGAGCAGCCCCGACAGGACGGCCACCGCCGCGACGGCCAGGACCCGGCCACGGCGCTGGTGCCAGCAGCAGGCGACCCACAGGAAACCGACGGCGGCCGCCGGCCACACGAGCGACAGGGTCGAACCCGGCAACCGGGTCGCCCGGCCGGCCACGACCGCACCGGCGTAGGCCACCGCGAACGCCAGGTGCATCGCCGCGGGGTGCGCCCGCCACCACGTCAGGACGGAGGCGTCGGTCCGGTCTCCGGCGCCGGGGGCGCCCGGGCTCAGCGGCGCGGAGGTTTCCACACCCTGACGTCGGCAGTCGACGTCCGCCGCTTGAGGCGGGCACCTCCGCGACGGCGTGCTCCCGGTGCCGCCACCGTCACCCCTGACCGGCCGGGCCGGACCGTTCGAGGTGAGCGGCCAGGGCGCGCAGCCGCCGCCCGGTCTCCCACCGGAACGCCCGCACGGCGACGGCCTCGACGACGCGGGACAGCGGGGCGGGGGCACCGGTGAACGTCAGCGTGTAGACGACCTCGCTGCGCCCGTCCTCGAGGTCGCAGTGGCGCATCGAGGCGGCCCACGCGGCGAAGAACGGCGACCGTGAGGTCAGGGTGACCGCCGCCAGGTCGGGGCGGCGGAAGGTCACGTAGCGCGTGCGGAAGGTCAGCCCGCCGAGGGTCCAGCGGGCCCGGCAGACGGCGTCGACGCCGCGGTCGGGAGCGGCACCGCCCACGGTGTACGCCGCCCGCAGCAGGGTGTCCTAGCGCAGCCGGTTCGGGTAGTCGTGCACGACGTCGAAGGCCACGTCGGCGGGGACGGGCAGGACCTGCCGGACCACGGCGTGGGCGCTCACGTCCTCCAGCGTGCCAGCCCGGGTCACACCCCGTGGGCCCGTCGGTCCGCCGGGGGCGCGGTGGTCTCGCGCACCAGCACCTGCGACGGGGGGCTCGGAGGCTGGCGCGCGTCGCCGCCGGCCAGGAGGGCCAGCACCGCGGTGCCCAGCCGCTCACCGCGGTGGTGGACGTCGAGGCTCATGGCGGACAACGGGGGGACCGTCAGCTCGCACAGGGGGGAGTCGTCGGCGGACATGAGGCTGACGTCACCGGGCACGGAGATCCCGGACTCGGTGAGGAACTCCAGCGCGGCGACGGCCATCACGTCGTTGTCGAAGATCACGGCCGTCGGGGGGTCCGCGACGTCCAGCAGGCTCGCGACGGCACTGGTCCCGGCCGTCGCGGTGTAGTCCGCCTCGGCGGTCCGCACGTCCAGGTCCAGGAGGCGGGCGACCTCCTGGATGGTCGCCGAGCGCTCGGCGGTGTGCACGAGGTGCGCCGGCCCGGACACGTGACCGATGCGGCGGTGCCCGATCCCGGCGAGGAACTCGATGGCCGCACCGATCCGCTGGGCGTCGTCGGCGACCTCGCTCGTGCAGGCCCGGGGATCGTCCAGGTGGGCGGCCAGGACGTGCGGCAGTTCCAGCGACTCCAGGAGCGCCGGGCGGGCGTCGCCCTCGACGAGGTCGACGACGACCACGCCCTCGACCCCGTCGTCGGCGGCCCAGCGCCGGTAGGCCGCGAGTTCGCTGGCCCGGTCGGCGGCCACCAGCACGAGGACGCTGTACCCCACGGGGTGCAGCACCTCCTCGATGCCCTCCACGAGCTCGGCGAAGTACGGCTCGACCCCGATCCGCCGGGCCGGCCCGGGGATCACCAGGCCGATCGTCCCGGACGGGCTCACCGGTGCGCCCCGAACTGGTTCGCCGTGCGCAGGACGTCGCGGTGGGTGAACCCCGCGGGATCGACCCGGGTCCGGGTGCGCACGTGGAACGTCCGCGACTCCCCGGCGAGCAACGTCACCAGCCCGTCGTCGACCACGGCGTCGGGGGCGACCGCGTCCGCCAGCAGGGTGACGTCGCGGGCGGCGCTCCGAGCGTGGACCCGGACGGTGTACCCGTCCGCGACGGCCGTCACCGCCGCGTGCAACGGTTCCGGGTCCCACGCGACGTCCCGGTCCTCGGCGAGGACCTGGACGGCGCGCAGCCCCGAGGCGTCCAGGGTGAGCAGTTCGGTGGCGGGGGCGAAACCGGTCAGCGCGGCGGGCAGCGGGGTGCTGCTCACCGAACGCGGGGCGACCTCGACCGTGAAGTCCTCCGCGCGCACCGTCCGCCCGGTGAGGGTCGTGACCCGTCCACCGACCCGCGCCGTCCACGGGAGCGCGGTGTCGTTCACCAGGACGAGGTGGTCCTCGCCGTCGCGGGGCTGCACGGTCAGCAGTCGCGGCGCGTGGGCGTGCTTCAGCGCGTGGAACCCGGGTTTGCGCCGGCCCGCGCCGTCGACGACGGCCCACGAGGTGGAGGGCCAGCAGTCGTCGAGCTGCCAGTAGACGCTGCCCGCGGTCCGCGGCCACCAGGAGCGGAAGTGCTCCACCGAGAAGGTGATCGCGCGGGCCTGGTTCAGCTGCCCGGCCCACACCCAGTCCGCGAAACCCTCGGGGACCCCGGTGTGGGGTTCCATCCCGCGGTCCAGCTTCCCGTTGCCGTCCTGTGCCTTCTGGTGGGCGAGGAACACCGGGGACGTCTTCACCCGCTGCTCGGGAACCAGCAGCTCGGCCAGCGTCGCCGCGCTCGGCGGGGCCTGGAAACCGAACTCGGAGCAGAAGCGCGGAACCCGGTCGCGGTAGGCGGTCCAGTCCTCGGAGTTCCACACGTCCCACACGTGGTGGGTGCCGTGGTCGGGGTCGTTGGGGTGGACCCCGGGCGCGCCGGGACTGGAGGGGCTGCCGGGGACGTAGACCGTCGTGGGGTCCAGTTCGGCGAGGACGGCGGGGAAGACCTCCTCGTAGTACCCCTGGCCCCAGGTGGAACCCCCGAGCTCCTCCTTCCACCCCCAGTCCTCGTGGCCCCAGAGGTTCTCGTTGCCGCCGTTCCAGACCGCGAGCGCCGGGTGGTGGGCCAGGCGGGCCACGTTCTCCCGCGCCTCGGCCTCGATCTCCGAGCGCAGCGGTTCCTCCTCGGCGTAGGCGGCGCAGGCGAGCAGGAAGTCCTGCCAGACCAGCAGGCCGAGTTCGTCGCACAGCTCGTAGAACGCGTCGTCCTCGTAGATCCCCCCGCCCCACACCCGCACCAGGTTGCAGTGCGCGTCGACGGCGTCGGTGAGCGCGGCGGCGTAGCGCTCGCGGTCCAGGCGGGTGAGCAGGTGGTCGCGCGGGATCCAGTTGACGCCCTTGGCGAAGACGGGGACCCCGTTGACGACGAGGGTGCTGCGGGTGCCGAACTCGTCGGCGGACCCGTCGAGGCGGACGTCGCGGAAACCCGTGCGCAGGGTGCGCGCGTCCAGCGCGGCGTCGCCGGCGCGCAGGTCGACGTCGACGCCCACGAGGGGCTGGTCGCCGTGGCCGCGGGGCCACCAGACGGGGGCGTTAGGAACCTCGACCTCCACGACGCCGGTCGTGGTCGCGGGGTCCAGGGAGAGGGTGGCGGTGAGGTCGTCGCGCCCCGGGAGGTCGCGCACCCGGACGCCGACGGTGAGCGCCCCGGCCTCCTCCAGCCCGGACCGCTCCACCTCGACGTGGACGGCGAGGTGTCCCGTGGAACCGTCGAGGGTCGCCAGCGGGCGGACCCCGGCCAGGCGCGCGGTGCGCCAGCGCGAGACCGTCACCGGCCGCCAGATCCCCGCGGTCTGCAGGTCCGGGCCCCAGTCCCAGCCGAAGCTGCAGGCCATCTTCCGGACCGCGTTGAACGGGTGGTCGTAGGCGCGGGGGCGGCGGCCGAGGTCCTTCTCGACGGTCTCGGCGTGCTCCAGGGCGGAGTCGAAGCGCACCCGCAGGTCGCGCGGACCGTCCCCGAGGTGGGGGGTGAGGTCGAAGCGGTGGCGGCGGTGCATGTTCTGCGTGCGCCCCAGGACGACGTCGCCGAGGGTCACGGTGGTCACGGTGTCCAGGCCGTCGAACTGGAGGTCGACGCGTTCCCCGGGTTCCGGGGCGGCCTCGGTGAGGCGGTGGGCGTACTCCCACCCGGTGCGGTGCAGCCAGGCGAGCTCCTGCTCGTGCTGCGCGGCGTAGGGGTCGGGGATGAGTCCGGCGGCGAGCAGGTCGGTGTGCACCGATCCCGGCACGACGGCGTCCAGGGGGCCGGCGTCGCTCGCCGCGCGGACCTCCGGCGGCAGGTCGCCGGCCACGGGCCGCAGGGTCCAACCGTGGTGCAGGGTGCGCACGTCCACGGGGTCGTCCTCTCTCAGGGTTTCTCAGGGGCGGGCGGTGGGGACCGGGTGGGAGCCTCGCGCAGGCGCGGGCACGCTGTCGATCCGGATCCACTCCTGCCGGTGGTGGTCGTAGCAGACGGAGTTGTCGATGCCGGCGCGGTCGGCCACCGCCTCGGTGGCCACGACCTTGCCGGGGCGTTCGGGGTCGGGGGCGGCCTGGGCCAGCAGGCGCGTGTAGTCGTGGTGGGGGTCGAGGATCACCGCGTCCGCCGGGCCGCGCTCGACGACGCGGCCGCGGTAGAGCACGAGGATCTCGTCGGAGAAGTGCCGGGCCGTGGCGAGGTCGTGGGTGATGTAGAGGACCGCGAGGTCCTCCTCCCGCTGCAGGCGGGCCAGCAGGTTCAGCACGCCCAGGCGGATCGACACGTCGAGCATCGAGACCGGTTCGTCGGCGACGAGGACCTTCGCCCCCGGGGCCAGCGCGCGGGCGATCGCGACGCGCTGGCGCTGCCCGCCGGACAGTTCGTGCGGGCGGCGGGCCGCGACCACCTCGGCGGGGCCGAGGTTGACCCGTTCCAGCATCTCCAGGACCCGCTGGTGGGTCTGCGCCGCCCCGCGGGTGCGCTGGTGCAGCAGCAGCGGGCGGGCGACGTGGTGGCCGACGGAGTGGAAGGGGTTCAGCGAGGCGAAGGGGTCCTGGAACACCATCTGGACCTGGCGCTGGTAGACGGACCCCACCACGGGGGTCCCGTCGTCGAGGCGGACGTCGATGGACCCCGCGCTCGGTTTCTCCAGGCGGGCCAGCAGTTTCGCGATGGTCGACTTCCCCGACCCCGACTCGCCCACCAGGGCGACGGTGCGCCGGGGGAGGAGGTCGAAGCTGACGCGGTCCACGGCGCGCAGGGGCTTGCGCCGCAGGCCCTCGCGCAGCGAGTAGTCCTTGGTGAGCCCGGTCACCGACACGGTCGTCACGCGATCTCCTCGGAGGTGGCCAGCCGGTCGTCGTGGACGCCGGTGCGGATGAACGAACCGCGGGAACCGCTCAGGCTGGGGAAGGAGCCCAGCAGCTGGCGGGTGTAGGGGTGGGCGGCGTCGCGGTAGAGGGTGTCGGCGGTGTCGAGCTCGACGATCTCCCCGCCGCGCATGACGGCGATCCGGTCGCTGATCTCCAGCAGCAGCGGGAGGTCGTGGGTGATGAACACGACCGCGAAGCGCATCTCGTCGCGCAGCCGCACGATCTCGCGCAGGATGTCGCGCTGGACGACGACGTCGAGCGCGGTCGTCGGCTCGTCCATGATCATCACCTGGGGTTCCAGCAGCATGGCCATGGCGATCATCACCCGCTGCCGCATCCCGCCGGAGAGCTCGTGCGGGTAGGACCGCAGCCGCCCCGGGTCGACCCCGACGCGTTCCAGCACCTGCGCGGCCCGGGCCCAGCGGTCCATCGCCGGGGCGTGGGCGCGCAGGGTGTCGTCGAGCTGCGCGCCGATGCTGCGCACCGGGTTCAGCGCGTTCATCGCGCCCTGGAAGACCATCGACAGCTTCGACCAGCGGAACCGGCGCAGCTGCTCTTCGTCCAGGGCCAGGACGTCGACGTCGCTGCCGTCGGCGTCGTGCAGGACGACCGACCCCGACGCGATGCGGGCCGGGGGCTGGTGGAGGCGGTTCACGGCGTAGGCCAGCGTCGTCTTCCCGCAGCCGGACTCCCCGGCCAGGCCGAGGATCTCCCCGCGGTGCAGGTCGAAGCTCGCCGAGGACACGGCCGTGACCGGTTCCTCCGTCTCGTACACGACGGTCACGTCGCGCACGCTCAGCACGACGTCGCGTCCGTGGTCCTGGGGTTTCACCGGGCCGCCTTCCGGGCGGCACGGGCCGCCAGTCGAGTCCGCCGGCGGTGCAGGCGGGTGTTCTTCAGCCGGGGGTTGACGATCTCGTCGATGGAGAAGTTCACCAGGGCCAGCCCGGTGCCCAGCAGGGCGATGAGCAGGCCGGGCGGGGCGAACCACCACCAGGCGCCCAGCGGGAGGGCGAAGCCGTTCTGGGCGTAGAACAGCATCGTGCCGAGGGTCGAGGAACCGGAGGCGCCGAGACCGAGGAACGACAGCCCCGCCTCCCCGAGGACGGCGGCGATGACCGCGAACACGAACTGCGAGGCCAGCACCGGGAGCAGGTTGGGCAGGATCTCCACGACGATGACCCGCCACGCGCGCTCACCGGAGAGCCGGGAGGCGGAGACGTACTCGCGGTGGCGGACCGAGAGGGTCTGCGCGCGCAGCACCCGGGCCGAGGCGGCCCAGCTGGTGAGGGCCAGGACGACCGCGATCGTCCACAGCCCTCTGCTCTCCCGCGGCACGAAACCCGAGATGACGATGACCAGCGGGAGACCGGGGATGACCAGGAAGACGTTGGTCAGCAACGAGAAGACCTCGTCCGCGGCGCCCCCGAGGTAGGCGCCGTAGATGCCGAAGAACGCCGACAGCACGGTGGCGAGGATCCCGACCAGGAAACCGATCTGGAGGGAACCGCGGGTCGCGAAGGCCAGCTGGGCGAACACGTCCTGGCCGGTCTGGGTGGTGCCCAGCCAGAGGTCGCCGGTGGGACCCTGCAGGCCCACGTCGCGGATGGCGTCGGGGTCACCGACCAGCAGCGGGCCGATCAGCCCGAACAGGCAGATCCCGAGCACGAGGGTGAGGCCCGCGGCCAGCCACGGGGTCATCGTCGGGAGCAGCATCCGCCAGGCCGGGACGGGCCGGCGGGAGGGGGCCGGGAGCGTGAGGTCCGCTCCGGGGGCGGCGCCGGTGTCGGCGACGGAGTCGATGTTCGTCATCGCGGTCCTCTCAGCGGGCCCGGGTGCGGGGGTCGATGAGGCCGTAGAGCAGGTCGACGACCAGGTTCGCGCCGAGGACGGCGAGGGTGATGAACAGGAACACCCCTTGCATCAGCGCGTAGTCGTTGTTGGTGACCGCGGCCAGCAGGCGGGAACCGATCCCCGGGTAGGAGAACACCTGTTCGGTGACCACCGAGCCGGAGACCACGAAGGCCAGGGAGATGGCGAAACCGGCCACCGAGGGCAGGACGGCGTTGCGGGCGGCGTAGTCGCGCAGGATCCAGCGCCCGGGCAGGCCCTTGGCGCGCGCGGTGAGGACGTAGTCCTCCGAGAGCGTCGACACCATCATGTTGCGCATCCCCAGCAGCCAGCCCCCGATCGAGGCGAGCACGATGGTCAGCGCCGGCAGGAACCCGTAGTAGACCGCGGAACCGATGAACTCCAGGTTCCAGCCGGGGGAGAGGACCACGTCGTAGCCGCCCTGGGCGGGGAAGAGGTGCAGCAGCCGGGAGAGGGCGTAGACGAGGACCAGGGACAGCCAGAAGTACGGCACGGCGGCCAGCAGCGTCGTCGCCGGCACCATCGAGTCCAGCCACGTCCCCGGCCGCCACCCGACGAACGCCCCGAGCAGGACTCCGAGGAACGCCGCGATGAGGGTCGCGAGCCCGATGAGCACCACCGTCCAGGGCATCGAGGCCGAGATGACCTGGGTGACGGGGGCGGGGAAGTAGCTGATCGAAGTCCCGAGGTCGCCGTGGAGGATGTTGCCCAGGTAGCTGACGTACTGCGCGGGCAGCGAGGCGTCGGTGTCCCCGCCGAGGAGGATCGCGTACGCCTTGCGGGTCTCGGGGGTGATGACCGTCCCGCGCTGGCTGAGCTTGGCCAGCAGGATGTCCACCGGGTCCCCGGGCAGCAACCGAGGGATGACGAAGTTCAGCGTCAGCGCGGCCCAGAAGGCGATGGCGTAGAAGCCGAGCTTGCGCAGCAGGTAGTTCACGACGTCAGCTCGCGGCCTGCGGCGTGAGGGTCTTGAGGATCTCGGCCGCGTCGAAGTCGGACCACACGGCGGGGAAGGCGTACTGGTCCTCGTTCGTGGGCCAGCCGGAGAACTTCTTCACGTTCCAGACGCTGGTGTTGGCGCCGGTCATGACCGGGACGTAGGGCATCTGGGTGGCGACGGCGGACTGGATGACGTCGAACTGGGCCTGGCGCCCGGCGGTGTCCTCCGGGGGCAGTTTCTGGAGGGCGTCGAGGGCGGCGTCGACGGCGGGGTCGGAGAACCGCGACCAGTTGTTGCCGTTGGCCTTCGTCCCCACCGGGGCGGTCATCCGGCCGTCGTAGAAGTAGCTGTAGAGGTAGTACGGGTCGGGGGCCGGTCCCTGGTACAGCGAGTCGATGGCCAGCTCGAAGTTCCCCTTGAACCGCTTGTCGGTCCACTCGTTCCACGAGGACTGGGCGGTCTGGATGTCGATGCCGGCGGCCTTGGCCTGCGCGGCGATGGTCTGGATGGCGGTGATGTAGTCGGTCCAGCCGGTGACGACCTCGATGGTCAGGGTGAGTTTCTTCCCGTCCTTGGCGTAGATCCCGTCGGCGCCCTTGACCCAGCCGTCGGCCTCCAGGACCTGGGCGGAGGTCTGCGGTTCGGCGGTCTTCGGGGCCACTTCCGGATCGACCTTCGCGGAGATCGTGTCGGCCTGGGTGCTGGTCAGCGCCATGCTCGGGGAGATCTCCGAGGCGGTGTCCTGGAAGGCGAGCTTGTTCAGCTGGGTGCGGTCGATGGCGTAGAACAACGCCTGGCGCACGGCGGGGTCGGTCTGCGGTCCCTGGCACCCCAGGTCGGCGTTCGCGCAGGCGCCGAGGACCATCTGGTTCTGGGCGACGGACCCGGTGTCGTAGTTCGGGAAGTTCTCGTGCGTGTTCGCCATGTCGGGGATCGGGCCGGTCTGCCAGTCGATCGTGCCCGCGGCGATCGCGTCGGCACCGGCCTGGTTGCCCGAGAGGGCGAGGTAGCGGACCTTCGCGACCTTCGGCTTCCCGCCCCAGTACTTCGGGTTGGCCTCCATCGTGAAGGCCTGGCCCTTGAACTCGCTGAGGGTGTAGGCGCCGGTGCCCACGGGCTTCTCGAGCACGTCGGACTCGGGGTCGATGTCCTTCCAGAGGTGCTGGGGGACGATGACGGTGGCGCTGAGGACGTCGGGTCCGGCGGTGTAGGCGGGTTCCGGCCAGGTGAAGGTGACGTGGGTCGCGTCGACCTTGGTGACCGTCCCGTCGAAACCGGTGCTGTTGAGGGCTTCGTGGTCCAGCAGCATCTGGAAGGTGAAGACGACGTCGTCGGCGGTGAAGGGTTTGCCGTCGGACCAGGTGACCCCGTCGCGCAGGGTGACGTCGAGTTCGGTCCCGGCGTCGTTCCAGGTGTACTCGGTGCCCAGCAGGGGTTTCGGATCGGCGTCGGCGGCGGTCTTGTTGATGAAGAACAGCGGCTCGAAGATCAGCCCCGCCCCGCCGATGTCGGAGGGGGAGAAGGGGTTGAAGTTGACCTGGTAGTCGCCGGCCTGGCCGGTGTAGGCGACGAGCGTGGAGGCGTCGTCGCCGTTTCCCGACCCGCCGGCCGAGCACCCGGTCGCGAGCAGGGTCAGGGCTGCGGCACCGGCGACCGTGAGGCGGAGGAGGCGGGACAGGCGCCGCGGGCGGTGGAGCCCGGCGGTTCGGGGGGTGGCACTGATCGAGAGGTTCATGGCGGTGTCCTCGGTCTGTGGCCGCAGCTCGCGGCGGTGCGAGTGCCGGGCCGCTCCGCGTGCACCGCCATCGGTGCCGGGGTGGAGCGCGGTCCGTCCGTTCTAACTTAATTAACTTGAGGAAGTCACGTCAAGGACTACCGCGCACGGGACTCGGCAGCACTAGAGTGCGCAACAGCTCACGAGGAGCCGCCCCGCCCTGATCAGCCCGAGGAGCATCGATGACGTCGGTGGAGGATCCGCCGAGGTCGGTCCGTCGACCGCGCCGGGACGGGGCCCGCGAGCGGCTGCTGGACGCCCTGCGGGCGGCCGGTCAGGTCAGCCGGGTCGAGCTCGCGGCCCTCACCGGACTCACCGAGGCCTCGGTCTCCACCACCGTGAAGCGCCTGCTGTCCGAAGGCGTCGTCGTCGAGGCCGGACGTACCCGCACCGGCGGCAAGCCGCGAACCCTCCTGCAGCTGGACCCCGGCGGCCGGACCGCCGTCGGCATCGACCTCGCCACGACGACCGTGACCTACGTGCTGACCAGTCAGACCGGTGGGGTGCTGGCCCGGCTCACCCGGCGGTTCGCCCCCGTCGACGGGTCCGCGGAGCCGGCCACCGACGACCTCGCCGCGCGCCTGGCCTCCGACGTCGACCAGCTCCTGACCAAGAGCGGGCAGGACCGCGGGACCTGCCTCGGGATCGGACTGGTCTGGGGAGGTCCCGGGGGCGGCCTGCTGCGGCGGACCGGTCGCGAGTCCGACCCCGCCGATCCCGCCCGCCCCGCGGCCGGCGCGGTCGGCGCGATCGACGGCGAACGGCTGCGCCGCTCCCTGCAGCGGGTCACGGGGTGGCCGGTCCTGGTGGAGAACGACGCGACCGCGGCCGCGGTCGGTGAGTACTGGGTCGCCCGGGTGGAGAACTCCCGCTCCTTCGCCGCCCTGTACCTGGGGGCGGGGCTGGGCGCGGGCATCGTGATCGACGGCGCCGCCCACCGGGGCTCGCGCGGGCACGCGGGGGAGTTCGGGCACGTCTGCGTCGTCGTCGACGGCCCGCCCTGTCCGTGCGGTGGTTCCGGCTGCCTGGAGGTCATGGCCGGTCCGGAGACGGTGGTCGCGCGTGCCCTGGCCGATCCGGACGCACGCCGCGAGGCCGGGCTGGAACGGGTCGCCCGCCGGGCCCTGCTCACCGACTTCTCCGCCGTCGCCCGCGCTGCCCGCACCGGCGGGCAGGCCTGCCGGGCGATCCTCGACGACTCCGCGCGCTACGTCGCCGCTGCCGCCGAGACCCTCGTGAACCTCTTCGACCTCGACCTGCTCGTGCTCACCGGGCCGGGTTTCGCCGCCGCCCCGGCGATCTACGGGTCGGCCATCACGGCCCGCATCGGGGCCCCGTCCTCCCGGGTCTGGGGGCGGCCGGTGACGGTCACGGTCTCCACGGCCGCTGCGACGGGCCCCGCGGTGGGGGCCGCCGCGCTGCTCCTGCAGGACCGCCTCACGCGGTGACCGGTCGCCGGACCCCTGTCGGCTCCGGTGCTACCCCGGACCCCCGCTGCGGCGCAGGAGTCGGCGAGGAAGTCCGCCGCCGGGGCGTCGAGGATCCTCCGCGCTCCGGCCACCGCTCAGGTGGTCGGCCCGCCCGTCGACCCCGCCGTGCGGGAGAGGAGTTCCGTCACCCGGTTCTGGGCGGTGACCTGAGCCCGCAGGTAGGCCAGCGACACCGAGGCGGGACGCATGGCTCCGGGGAAGGCCGGCACGGCGCCCGGGTCGGGCTGCCCGTCGGGGCGTGCGGCCAGCCCTCCTCGAAGGCGCACGCGGTGGTCACGGCGGTCCCCCGTGAGGGAGTCCTCGTGGAGCCGCACGGCGTCGAGACAGGTGCCCAGGACCCCGGTGGCGCTCGTGAGGGCCGCGTGGACCGCGGGCTGCAGGGTGCATCCCCGGGTGAGTTCGCCCAGGTCGAACCCCAGCGCCTCGGCGGCGGCGGAGAGCAGGCCGACGGTGGAGGCAGCCTCGGGGTCGGCGGGCAGCAGCAGCCGGCAGGCCTCGGCGCGCGTGAAGATCCAGGTCAGGGTCTGCTGGGGAACCCGCGCGGATCCCGATCCCTTCAGCAGCACCAGGACCGCCCAGTTGAGCAGTTCCCGACGGCCCAGCAGCACGATCGCCTGCTGCAGGGAGGTGATGCCCCCCCGGGGGGCGTAGGCAGCCGAGCTGACCGTCTTCAGCACGCGCACGCTCAGTCCGGGGTCGGCGGACAGCAGGTCGAGCACCCGCTCGACGGGGGCGTCCCGGTCCGACAACAGGGCGATCAGCTGCACGCAGTTCAGGTGGGAGGAGTCGAGCACGGGACGCGTCAGGACGTCCGGGCGGTGGAAGAGGTACCCCTGGAACAGGTCGGCGCCCGCGGCACGGCACGCCTCGAACTGTTCTTCGGTCTCCACCCTCTCGACCACGACGACCGCCGTCGGGTTGACCCGCTCGACCAGGGCGATGACGTCGAGCAGGCGGTCGCCGCTCACCTGCAGGTCGATCTTGACGTAGTCGGCCAGAGCTACGGCGGGTACCCGCTCGGTCTCGCCGTCGAAGTCGTCGACGGCGATGGCGAAGCCACGTCGCTTGAGGTTCCGCAGACCGGACATCACCCAGTGGTCCACGTCGACGGTCTCCAGCAGTTCCAGCACGACCCCTTCGGCGGCGAAGGGCAGCGGTAGCTGGCCGGTGACGAACGAACGGGTCAGGTTGATGAACAGCCGCCGGCCTCCGGCCAGTTCCTCGGTGCCGAACTCCCCGAACGCCGCGGCGATGACCTGCGCGGTGGCTCGCTCGTGCTCGACCGCGCCCACCAGCTCCGCGCGGTTCGTCGGTCCGGTCCGGTGCAGCAGCTCGTAGCCGTAGACCTCCCGCTGGGCGGTGCAGATCGCCTGGACACCGACCCACACGGCTCCCACGCCGGTCGTCACACCGACCACCTCCTCACCCACCTCGAACCCGCCGCCTCACCGGTGCCGAACCACGAAGCCGTTGTCGGCCACCGTCTCGCGACGAGGCGGGAAGTCACGCCGACGCGGTCCTGGGTCTCCGACGGGGTGTCTGCAGGGGACGTGCGGCGTCCGCGTCGTCGCGCGTGGTTCCTTCGACACTGGAGGATCGGACGGCACGGCGCGGTACTTGACTGCTGCATCCGGGCGATCACCAGACGCCGACCGTTCGTCCCGTCCGCTCGTGTCCCCGGCGGCTCCCGAGGTCAGACCCGGACCGGCGTCCCGCTCGCGAGCGACTCCTGCGCGGCGTCGGCGACCCGGGACGCGGCGACGGCGTCCTCGGGCCGGCACAGTTCCCCGTCGATCCCTCGGACCAGGTCCGCGAAGGCGGCGATCTCGGCGCGGTAGGCGTCGGCGAAGCGTTCGGCGAACGTCGTGTGCGGGGTTCCGGCGGGGAACTCGACGCCGGGTTCGGCCGAGCGCAGCGCGCTCCGTTCGTCGAGGCCGACCAGCAGCGACCCGGTGGAGCCCTGCAGTTCCAGCCGGACGTCGTGGCCCGCCCCGTTGTAGCGGGAGGCCGTGACGACGGCGAGGGTCCCGTCGTCGAGGGTGCAGACGGCGAGGGCGGTGTCGACGTCGCCCACGGCCCCGATATCGGGGTCGCCGTTGTTGCTGCCCCGGGCGTAGACCTCGACGACCTCCCGGCCGGTGATCCAGCGGATGACGTCGAAGTCGTGGACGGAGCAGTCGCGGAACAACCCGCCCGAGGTCGCGAGGAACGACACCGGCGGCGGGGTCACGTCGCAGGTCACGGCCCGGATCGCGTGCAGCCAGCCGAGCTCGCCGGTCGAGTGCGCACGTTTGGCCTCGAGGTAGCCGGCGTCGTAGCGGCGCTGGTGACCGATGCGGACGACACCGTCGTGGGCGGCGATGAAGTCCAGGACGGGCAGCGACAGCGCGACGTCCGGCGCGACGGGTTTCTCGGAGAACACGGGGATGCCGGCCTCGACGCCGGCCCGGATGAGTTCGGGGTGCTGCGCGGTGCCGGTCGCGACGATCAGCCCGTCGATCCCGGAGGCGAGCAGGGCGTCGACGTCGACGGCGGCCTCGACCCCCAGTTCGTCGGCCACGGACCGCGCGCGGACGGTGTCGACGTCGGCGACGGTGAGCCGGCCCACGCCGGGGGTCGTGACGACGTTGCGGGCGTGCATGACGCCGATGCGGCCCACGCCGGCGAGGCCGAGGTGCAGGTCGGACAAGGGGACTCCTTCAGGACGTCATCGTCGTTGGACCGGTCCAACGCCCTCTACGATCGACCCACCACCAACCCGATGTCAAGGAGGGTAGAGGCGTGAGCGATCCGGGGGGACGACCCACGATCCGCAGCGTCGCCGCGCGCGCCGGGGTCTCCAAGTCGCTGGTCTCGCTCGTGCTGCAGGAGAGCCCGAAGGTCTCGCCCGAACGCCGCGCCGCCGTGCTCAGCGCGATGGACGAGCTCGGCTACCGCCCCGACCCGACCGCCCGCAGCCTCGCGCAGGGCCGCACCCGGGCCGTCGGGCTCGTCCTCGACGACCTGCGCAACCCGTGGTTCGTGGACGTCCTCGACGGACTGCGGCCCGTGCTGCGCGCGGCCGGGCTGCGACCGGTGCTGGCCGAGGTCCGCAGCGAACCCGAGGCCCCGCAGACCTTCGCCGACCTGCGCGTCGACGGGCTCGTCGTCATCGGCACCCTGCCCGACCTCACCCTCGTCGAGGAGGTCGCGGTGCACCTGCCGGTCGTGCTGGCCGGCACCCGCACCCCGCCCGGGACCGACCTCGACGTCGTCGCCGGGGACGACCCGGCGGGGGTGGGGCTCGTCGTCGACCACCTGCTCGCCCTCGGCCACCGCCGCATCGCCCACGTCGGCGGGTCCGGGCCCGTCGGCCGGCTGCGCCGCGAGGCCTTCGAGGCGGCCGTCCGGGCCGGCGGCGGGACACCCCTGGTGGCCGTCGCCGAGATGACCGAGGACGCCGGCCACCGCGCGGGTCTCGTCCTGCTCGGTGACGCCCGACGTGCCGCCGAGCGGCCGACCGCCGTGCTCGCCGCGAACGACGCCTGCGCCGTCGGGGTCCTCGCCGCCGCGGCCGACCTCGGCCTCGACGTCCCCGCAGACGTCTCCGTCGCCGGCTACGACGACACCTCGCTGGCCCGGCTGCGGGCGGTGTCGTTGACCAGCGTCGACAACGCCGCCCGCGAGGTCGGCCGGATCGCGGGGGAGCGCCTGCTGGCCCGCCTCGAGGACCCCGAGCTGCCCGTCGGCCTGCGGCTGGTGGCCCCGCGTCTCGTCGTGCGCTCCACCACGGCCCCGCCGCCGGGCAGGATGACGGGGTGACCACTCCCGAGGGACCGTGCCCGTGCGGCTGGGGCGAGCCGTTCGCCGGGTGCTGCGGCCGGTACCTGGGGGGCCAGGCGGCGCCGACCGCGGAAGCGCTGATGCGCTCGCGCTACACGGCCTTCGCCGTGGGCGACCGCGAGCACCTGCTCCGCACCTGGGACCCCGCCACCCGACCCGACGAGCTCGACCTGGACCCCGGCGTCGAGTGGCGCCGCCTCCTCGTGCTCGCCACCACGGGCGGTAGCCCCTTCGACGACACCGGGACCGTCGAGTTCGAGGCGCACTACCGCCAGGCGGGCCGCCGCGGTGTCCAGCAGGAGAACTCGGCCTTCACCCGCGTCGCCGGCGTCTGGCTCTACGTGGGGCCGGTGGGAAACCTGGTCGCGTGATCGCGCTCCGGTTGAAACTCTGAGTCACGGGTAAGAGCGTTGAGCACCATCCGCGATGAGGAGGAGTCCCGTGAAGCTGGACTGGCTCAAGGACCTGGCGCTGGACCCCGGTCCGCACGTGTCCGTCTACGTCGACGCGACCCGCGACCGGGCGACCGGCGCCCACGACATCGACCTGCGCTGGCAGGACGCCCGGTCGGCCCTGGCCGGCCAGGGCGCCCCCGAGACCGCGCTGACCGCGCTCGACGCCGTCGCCACCGAACCGACGGGGGTCGGGGGTCACGTCGGACGCGCGATGCTCGCCACGAAGGAGGGGCTGCAGCTCGACGTCGTGCTGCCCGCCCCGCCGCTGCGCGAAGAGGTCAGCACCGGCCCCGTCGCGCACCTCATGCCGCTCGTGCGGTCGAGGGCCGACGACGTCCGCTACGTGCTCGTCGAGCTCGACCGGGCCGGCGCCGACATCACCCTCACCCGCACCGGTGCGGTCCAGGGGGCCGAGGTCCACTCCGTCGAGGGGGGACACGACCTGCTGCACAAGGGGTCCGGGGACAACCGCGCCGAGCACCGTTACCAGCGGTCCGTGCAGGACTCCTGGGACCACAACGCCGCCGCCGTCGCCGCCGACCTCACCGACCTCGTCCGCCGCGAGCACCCCGAGGTCGTGCTGCTCACCGGTGACGCGAAGGCCGCCGCCGCGCTGCGCGAGAAGGCCCCCGCCCCGCTGCGGGCCCTGCTCCGCGACGTCAAGGGCGGCTCGCGGGCGGCCGGCACCCACGAGAAGGCGTTCACGGCCGCCGTCGCCGAGGTCCTCGACGTCGTCCGCGCGGCGCGGCGCCAGACCGTCATCGACGACTTCGTCCAGGAACGCGGCCGGGCGGGCCGGGCCGTCGAGGGGATGGCCGCGGTCGTCTCCGCCCTGCGCAAGGGGCAGGTGGCGACGATGCTGCTGCTCGACGACCCGAGCTCGACGGAACTCCTCTGGGCCGGCCGGGGACCGCTGGAGATCAGCACCACGACGATGGACCTGCACGCCCTGGGCGTCGAGGACGCCGTGCAGGTCCGCGCCGACGCGGCCCTCGTCCGCGCCCTGGCCGCCTCCGACGCCGAGATCCACCTCGTCCCGCTCCCGGAGGAGGACGGTGAGGCGCCCCTGGTCGCGATGGCCGACGGCATCGGCGCCCTCCTGCGCTACTAGGGCCCGTCCTGCGGGTCGTGAACAGCCGTGATCCCGCCCGGAACGCGGGAGCTCGACGATCCACGGGGGTCGGTCTGGTTCGGGGCCCGCAGTGAGGGCTCTCTTCTGAGGCGGGTGCACGCAGTTCTCGGGTGACCGCGGCGTCGGGCTACGACGCGTCGGCGCTCAGGTCCAGGGTGCCGGGGAAGGCCAGAGCGAAGGTGACGCCCCCGTCGGCCTCCAGGCCGGTGGGGGTCACCTGGTCCTGGGTGATGTGCAGGCCGAACTCGGGCATCGAGACGTCCACGGTGTACGTGCCGGGGCCGAAGGTCTTGGTGATGCGGCCGGCGTCGTCCAGGGTCGCGGTCCCGACCTCGCTGCCGCCGGCGAAGAAGGTGACCTCTGCCCCCGCTGCCGGTAGGTCTCGGCACTCCTGCTGGCGGCACAGGTGCAGGGTGGTCTCCACCATGACCTCGCCTGTCCCCTCCCCCGAGCAGCCGGTCGAGGCGGCGATCAGCAGCAGGGGGACCAGGAGCGGGAGCGCGCGGCGTGCGGGGTGGTCCACGTGAGCAGAGTGGCAGGACGGCAGCCGGTCCACTGCCGGTCCAGCGCCTGCGGACCGTCCGACTCTCGCCAGGACCGCGACGTCGCCGACCGCGCGCACCGCGGGATGACCGTGCGCTTCGCGCGCACCGCGGGATGACCGTGCGGTTGGGTACCTCGATCCCGGGGTGCGCTCAGGGGAATCCCTGATGCGCCTGGTCGGGGCGACCCACGACGCTCACTGCATGAGCGACATCGACAACGAGCAGGGCACGCTGCTGGTGGCCTTCGACGTGGACTGCGGTGAGGTGGTCCCGGGTCGTCACCTGCACCTGCGGAACCTGCGCGACGAAGGCCACTGGCCCGACGCCGCAGGCAACCGGCTGCCTGAGCCAGCTGGTGAGTCCTGGCAGATGGTGTCGCTGGACTACGAGATCGCCCCGGCGGTCCATGAGGGCGATCCCGACGCCGGGCAGTGGTTCGTCAGCCCGGTGGCTGATGTGGAGTACGAGGTCGACCCGCCCCTGCCGCGGGAGGTGCAGGAGGCGGGGAACATCGGCGGCGGCAGCGTCACCGGTGAGCCGGGGCAGCCGTACTCCCGGGGCAGCTATGGCCCCTATCCGTTGCCCGGCGGTGCGCGTGAGGTGGTCTTCACCCTCACCCCGTACCTGGACCGGCGTCCGGGTGAGGATGCCGGTCGGGGTGGGCCGGACTTCGTGGTGGATGCAGCGACGCAGCCGCTGGGTCGGGTGGTGATCGACGTGGCTGCTGGCGCGGCCCGTTGGGAGCCGCTGGCCGCGGTCAGCTGATGTCCTCACCCACTTGGTCGGCATCCCGCTCATCGTCATGACCGTGATGCCCGTGGGCGTGGGGTCCGGCCAAGGGCGGGGAGGTGCGCGTACGAGATGCTGGGGACATGACGGTCAGCGATGACACCAATCCCGGTCCCGGCCACGACCTGCTGCCGGCCACGGCGGTCCACGCCTGGTCCCTGGACCGCACCCTGGGCCGCTTCCGGGCCGCAACCACCACCGAACCCGCTGGGCTGGCGCTGCTCGAGCTGCCCGCCGCGCTGCGCGAGCACGGCTACCGCATGGTGCAGCTGTGCCACTTCCACCTCCCGCACCGCGACGCCAGCTACCTCGCCGAACTGCGCGCGGCGCTGGCTGAGGCCGGTGTCGTGCTGGACGCGTTGCTGGTGGACGACGGTGATCTGACCCACCCGAGCGAGGCCGCGCGCGAGGAGGCGTGGATCTCCTCCTACCTCACCGACGCCGTCGCCCTGGGGGCCGCCCGGATCCGGGTGGTGGCCGGCCAGACCCGCACCGACACCGCGCAAGCCGACAGTTCCGCGGCGCTGGGGCGCATCGCCGCCCGTGCCGGGGATCTGCGCGTCGTCACCGAGAACTGGGGTGTCGTGACGCGCGATGCCGCGGACGTGCAGGCCGTCCTCGACCCCCTCGACGGAGCGGTGGGACTGCTGGTGGACCTGGGGAACTGGAGCGGTCCGGGCAAGTACGCCGACCTGGCCGAGGTCGCCCCCTACGCGGAGACCTGCCACGCCAAGGCCCACTGGGACGGGGGCGAGGTCGATGAGGTCGACTACCGCGCGAGCTTGTCCTCGATCCTCGACGCCGGTTACAGCGGTCCGCTGGCCCTGGTCTACGACGCGGTCGGTGATGATGAGTGGGCGGGGCTGGCCGTCCAGCGCGCGATCGTGGAGGACGTCCTCAGCTGAGCGCTCGACTGGACGGCCGTGTTTCGGACGTGGCCGCTCGGCACCGACCGCGCGGGTCGGGGGAGCCATGAGCGCGACGTCGTCGACGTCGTCGACGTCCATGACAGCGGGATGACCGTGACGTCGGTGCAACAGGGCGACCCCCGTCGTGGGGGAAGACGTGGGTGCGCCGATCTGGTCGCCCGGGTGACCGTTTCGGTTCACCCACGGGTGACCTCATGTGGTGACAGCGGTGGGTGCGACGGCCAGGGCTGAACGCCCGGACATCGGCATGACCGAGCGTCCCGCTAGACCGTGAGACTCGCGGTGCGGCTTCGGCCAAGGACTGGAACTGGTGCGGGTCCGCCGACGTCAGCCAGAGAACCCGGCGACGAGGCAGGTGAGTGCGATGAGTGCCGGTAGTGCCTGAGCGAGGAAGCCGGGCAGGCGGCCTCGGCGTGGGTCGATGAGCAGCAGAGCGACGGCGGCGACGACCATCGAGACGCTGGCAGTAATGATCATGGTCTGGGCGATGAGTACGGCACCGATCACGATTTCCACGGCTCCGACAAGGGCGGTCAGGGCCAGGAGGAGGTTGTAAATGCCTTGGTGATAGGCCCACAAGCGAACCGCGGAGGCGTGCTGCGGTGCGACCTCCAACATGCGTTGGGTGGCGGGCCGGGTGAACAGGACGCTCTCCTGGATGAAGATCCATCCGTGCATCACCGCGGCCACCGTGCTGGCGGCCACGGTGATTGCGAGGGTGGGGGAGATCACCCAGCGTCCGTAGGGCGACCGGCGTGGAAGGTGGCCAGGACGGGGGGCACACCTTCGGTGAGCATCTTGCGGCGCACACTCGCGAGCAGCTTGGACATGGCGAACCCGCCCGCGCCGGTGAACCCGGTGTGCTTCCAGGTGAAGCGGGTCCCTGTGGGGGTGGCTTCGAGCAGATAGGTCACGTCGGTGACGTCGTCGGAGTCCTCGTCCCCCTTCCAGGTGTAACGCAGGGCGCGGGGTGCATCGACGTCGCGGACCTCGCAGTAGACGACACCGGACCAGCCCATCGTGGGCTTGCCGACGAAGCGGAACTTCGTGCCGGCGACAGGGGCGAAGCCCTCAGGGCGTCCTCCTCGGCCGGTGGTGGTCCACTGCGCGACCTGGACGGGATCGGTCAGCACCCGCCACACCTCTTCGAGGGGGTAGGGGTACTCGCGGACGACTTCGTACTCACTCACAGTGACTCCTTGGGGAGGGCGAACGATGAGGTGTCTTGAATCCATTACCTACCGTGCGGCAGGTTGGTGTCAAGCCTGCCGCCCGGTAGGCTGCTGCGCATGGGTGTCGACAGTGACGTGAACAAGGCCGCCCGTCCCGACGTGCGCATGACGACCGCTCGTCGCAGTGGTGACCAGACCCGGCAGGAGGCGCAGCGCATCGCGCTGGAGCTCTTCACTGCTCAGGGCTACGCGGCGACCTCGCTCCGCGAGATCGCGGAAACGTTGGGGATCACCAAGGCGTCGCTGTACTACCACTTCCCCAGCAAGGAGGCGATCCTGCGCTCCCTGTTCACCGACCGTGCCCTCGAGGCGGAAGAACTCCTGGCGTGGGTGCGCGAGCAGCCGAAGACTCTTGACGTTCTGGAGGCGGCGGTCTTGCGCTGGGTGGGCTCCTCCTCCGCGGACAAGCTGCGCGGGATCCGCTTCGCCGCGGCGAACCCGTTGATCGCGGGAACGGTGAGCGCTGCCGACGGCCGGCGCATCGGCACCGGGCTGACGGAGTTCGTCGACGAGCTGGTCGCGTGCCTTCCGTCACCGGTACCCGCCGACACGCTGCTGCTGCGGATGGCCGTCCTGAGCATCAACACCGCCGTCAACGCCTCGGTCGACGCGGACACGAGCGACGAGGACGTCGTCGAGGTCGCCGTGGACGCCGCGCGCGTGCTCGTCCGCCACCTCGTGGACCGGAGCAGCAGCAAACCGGCTGGTGATTGAGCAGGAAACGATCAGGCCCGCGACGATGACCCCGCTGATCGACGCGTTGAACGTTCGCGCCATCTACGCCTACGAACGCCAGGACGTCTCGGCCCTTCCCGGCCTTCGATCCCTTGGCGCGGCGATGGCCCTGCACGGCATTGCCGAGAACGGCGGACTGGTCGGTGGAGGCATCGAGAACATCTTCTTCAGCGACAACATGCAGTCGATCGAGGACGCGATCGAGGGCTACCGCTGGCTTGGTCTGAGCGACGTCGCCGGGCTCGTCGCCTGCGCCCGCGAGGAGTACCTGCGGTTCCGGCCCACCGGCAGGGAGGAACTCTGCGATGTGGACGCTCTGTTGTGGGAGCAGCTCGACGCGGCGTTCTTCGAGATCGCTCGCTCGGAGCGGCTGGAAGCGGCGGTGGCTGCTCGCCTGCGTGAGATCATCCCCGAGCTGCTGCCGTCCTGACTGCTGCGGGTGAGGAGTTCCACCCCACGTCGAGCGTGGAGACGGTCAGCACTCATCGGCAGGACGGCGACGTCGTCGACTGCCAGCGACAGCGCGCACAATGCGGGATGACCGCGAGATCGCGGAGCGCTTAGTACGGTAGATCCGGTTGATCCGCGGGGGCGGACGCTGGTGCAGAACCCATGGGAGGGCAGCGTGGTCGAAGCCTGGGTGAGCGATGAAGACCTGCAGGCCGCGTTCGATCGCTTCGCCACCAGCGTCCCCGGGCTCGTCATGCCCGCCGCCTACACCGTGGCCCGCCAGGAGGGTGCAGAGCTCACTTTCGGACACATCAACCACTTCGGTGCGGTGCGACCGCTTCCAGCGGTGGTCCTGGCCTCAATCTGCGGCTACGTCGCCACGACCGGTGTTTTCGCCTTGACCCGTGAGCGCTTCGCTCAGGCGGTTGGGCTCCTGGCGCCAGCCGAGGCGGCGACCCACATGCCGCATCCCAACCTGTGGTCATGGCGTCAGCTGCTGGCCGAGGCTGGTCCGCAGACCCGCTTCTGCGCCTTCTTCCTCGCCGACGTCTCCGATGAGCCGGTCAATGCTGCCGATGCGCGCTTTCGGCAGCTGCTCGCCGCCTGAAGCGTCGTTCCCGACGCGGCTGTCAGCGTCGTGATGTGCGTGAACTTCGCAGGATGACCGCGCGGACGGCGGGATGACCGGTAGATCGTCACGGCAGATGGACCAGCTTCGTCGTGGTGCCGAGCAGGGCTCGAGCAGATCCGGGAGGGTGTCGCTGTGCTCTGGATGCTGTGGCTCGTGCCTGCGGCTGTCGCCTCTGCCCTGTCCGGGTGGATGGATTCCCGACCGAAGTCCGAGCGAGCTTCCTGGGAGATGGACCTGGACTCGCCCCGCTGGCCGAGGTTCCTCGTCTCTGCAGTGCTCTTCGCGGCGATCGCAGGGGTCTCCTCCGCGGAGAGCTCCGTGCCCTTCTGGTGGCGACTCGCCGCGATCTTCGCGGCCACCGTCGGACCCCTGGGGATCGCGTCGTTCGTGAGAAAGCGTCGAGGCAGGTAGGCCTGGGCTGTCGCGGCCCTGCCCGCGACGTCGTCGGCCGCTGACGGTCCGCCCGTATCGCGGCGTGATCGTGCACCGCTGAGGACAGCGTCGCGGTATCGCGCCCGGTGTTGAGGTGCCTGCTGTCAGGGGTGGTCGCGGTGGCGGGCGTACCGGGTGATGATCACACCGGTCGGTGACGTGATCGTGGACAGCAGGGTCAGCCGCGTGGGCGCGGTGTCCTGGAACATCCGCTTCCCCGCGCCGAGGAGGAGCGGGAAGACCAGCAGGGTGTACTCGTCGATGAGGTCCTCGGCAGCCAGCGTCGTCAGCAGTCCGCTGCTGCCGAAGACGACGATGTCACCGCCGGGGTGTTCTTTGAGGGAAAGCAGTTCGGTCCTCACGTCGGGGCCGAGGATGTGGCTGTTCTGCCACGGGGTGGCGGTCAAGGTCGTGGAGGCGACGTACTTGGGGAGGTCGTTGAGCGCTGCGACCGCTGGTTCCTCCTGGTCGGCCACCGACCACGTCGCGGCGAAGGTCAGGTAGGTCTTGCGTCCTAGCAGGAAGGCACTGGCGCTGGTGGTGGCGGCGCTCATGACGCGGGCGACGACGTCGTCCATGTGAGGCTGCACCCAGCCGCCGGCTGCGAATCCGCCGTCTCGGTCTTCGTCGGGGGAGAGCGGCGACTGGATCACGCCATCGAGGGTGGTGAAGTTGACCACGACGATCTTCGCCACGATCGAACGGTAGTCGCCGCGGGGCGGTCGCACGTGAGGGCTGTGACGGCGATCGTGATCGTCCACCGCATCGGAGGGGGTTTGAGCGGCCGTCGAAGTCGGCGGCGTACAACGCGCGCGGTACTGGATGGCCTGACCACTCGGTCATCGACACGGGCGGACGTGGCCGACCGCTGGCGAGCACGCGCACTGCGGGATGACCGTGAACATCGGAGTGCGCTGCAACTCCACCTTCCGAGGTGCCACCAAGACGCTGACGCGAAACAAGGGACAGACTCACCCCGGACATCTCGCTGAGAGCAATTGGGACATCGCGTGGTGTAGTCGTAGCTGGGAAGTGAACACTGGCGTGGGGGCGACGGAGCTCTCTCCCAGCGGCGGCAGGGAGCGTGGCGCGGTGAGTGCAGGCGATGTCACCGCTGAGGTGGTGCTGACGGCGCTGCTCGAAGGGCTGGACACCGATGGCCGGGTACTGGTCGTCGTGATGCGACCGGTGATGGAGTCGGGCGAAGTCACCGACTTCGAGTTGCTCACCATGTCCGGATCCATGTCCGGGTCCGCCGCAGGAATCGAGGCTTCCGCTGCCGGGCTCGGCCTGGGCGTCGCGGCCGATCCCCGCGCCGACGGTAGATGGCCTCGACTGGGCGAGGTGACAACGCTCGAGCAGCGCGAGCGTTGGCTCGCACTGCGCCGTGAGGCTTTCGCCTCAGAACATCCGCTGCGCCGCGATGAGGACCACCTCGATGCCCGGGGTGAGCGGCGGGTGCTGGAGGTGACTCGCACGCGGGTGGGTGATCTGCTGGTCGCGATCTGGCAGGACGTCACTGATCTGCGGGCCGCGGAGGCGGCACGGGTGGCCAGCGAGCAACGCTTCCGTGCCCTGGTGGAGCACTCCAGCGACATCACCGTCGTCGTGGACCGCAACAAGACGATCACCTACGCGAGCCCTTCGACGCAGCGTTTCACCCCCGACGGAAACACCCTGGCCGGGACTCCGTACGGCCTTCCCCTGCACCCGGAGGACCAAGGACGGGGCCAGGACCTGCTGGAGCGCGCTCGCGCGGCGGAGCCGGGGCAGGTTCTGCGTGACCGGGCCCGGGTGATCACCGGGGACGGGCAGACGCGTTGGATCGAGGCTCAGGCCACCAATCACCTGCACACCCCTGGTGTGGCGGGTGTGGTGATCAACTGCCGTGACGTCACTGAGGAGCAGCACGCCAGTGAGCTCCTCGCCGAGGAGGCGGTGCGCGACCCGTTGACGGGCCTGCCCAACCGGCGCTACTTCACCCAGGCCCTGCACCACGCTCTGGCCCGCAGTGCTCGAAGCGAGCACCCTGTGGCCCTCCTCCTCGTGGACGTGGACCACTTCAAGAACGTCAACGACGCTCACGGCCACCCCGCCGGTGACCGGCTGCTCATCGACCTCGCTGAGCGTCTGCGCTCCGCCGTGCGTCCGGCTGACACCGTCTGCCGCCTGGGTGGGGACGAGTTCGTCGTCTTGGCCGAGGACCTGCACCACCCCGACGAGGCCCTGCTCCTCGCCGAGCGCGTCAACGTCGCCGCGGGCGGCGCTTACCCCCTCGGGCCCGGTGATCACTCCCGCGATCACGGGGAACTTCAGGTCAGCATCTCCATCGGGGTCAGCACGATGATCGGCCCCGGTGATCCCGACACGCTGCTCTCCACCGCTGACCACGCCCTCTACGAGGCCAAGCGACGGGGGCGCGACCGGGCGGAGGTCTTCCAGCCCCACCTGCGCGAGCACCTCCTGCACCGCCTCGGCTTGCAGCGCGACCTGCGCCGGGCCACCTCCGGCGATGAGCTGGAGCTGTACTGGCAGCCCATCCTGCGCGCCAGCGACCACGCGGTCACCGGCGCGGAGGCTCTGCTGCGCTGGCACCACCCGCAGCTTGGCCTGCTCGCGCCCGCGGCGTTCATCCCCGCTGCCGAGGACGCCGCCCTGATGCCGACCATCTGCGAGTGGGTGCTTCACCAAGCCGCCGCCCAGAGGGCCCGCTGGTCGCGGGAACTGACCGATCCGCCGCAGGTGTTCATCAACCTGGATCGCCATCAGCTGCACAACCACGATCTCTTGCCCCAGCTCGCCGCGATCGCCGCCGCCCACGGCACCGACCCCGTCGGGCTCACCCTGGAGATCAGCGAGCGGATCCTCGCCGAGGACCTACCGCGCATCCTGCCGCTGCTGCACCTGCTGCACGACAGTGGTCTCAGCCTCGCCCTGGACGACTTCGGCGCCGGCAACACCGCCCTGGCCTGGTTGCAGCAGATGCCGATGGACGTCCTCAAGCTGGACCGTTCCTTCACGGCCACGCTGGGGAGCCCCGCCGGCGAGGCCATCGTGGAGGCGGTGTTGCACCTGGCCCCCAAGCTCGGTATCGCTACTCTCGCTGAAGGGGTGGAGACGGCGCAGCAGTTGGCCACGCTCGTCGACTTGGGCTGCGAGTACACCCAGGGTTTCCACCACGCACGCCCCCAACCTGCCCAGCAGCTCACCGCCTCCCTCCTCCTCGCCACCTGAAGGAGGGTGGGCTCAACCGTCAGCAGTCGTTGCGGTTCCTGTGAGCTGGCGGCACCGTTTCGATCGTGACGCCGAACCCGGCGATGGACGTGCTGAACGCCGAAGCCGTGCACGGCAACCTTTGGTCATCCGATGCCTCGGGTGGAGTCGGCACGGTGGAGACTGCGCCGAGCAAGGTGTCGGTCATGATCAAGGTGTCCGGCCTACCGGGGCAAGCTCCAACGAACCTGCGCGACGGCTGCTAGACCGGAGTGGTGAGAGATCAACGCCGCGTGTTCACATGGTCCTCGGTGGGCTTGACGTTGGCGCTCGCTGTGGCGGTGGCCGGCTGCGGTCCCTCAGGGCAGGCGCGAGCCGAGGTGGCCCAGCAGCCCACAGCCTCCGAGGCGCCCGATGATGTGGTCCGCGCCTACCTCGACGCGGTCCAGCACGAGGACGAGGACAGCGCGGCGCAGGTGTCGACTCCCGGGTTCGCTGCGCAGGACCAGTGGCAGCACGGGGAGGACCCGGGCTTGAAGGACGTGGACGTCTCCTCCGAGGTCGTGCCCTACGACACCACGTGGAGCCCGGATGAGTTGAAGGCCTACGAGCAGGTGGTGTCGGTACAGGTGACTTTCACCGTGACCGATCCCGACCAGGGTTTCTCCACTGGCGAACCTTCCGGGTGGGGCTACGTGCTGGTCCGGCACGGTGACCAGGAGCCGTGGCTGATCGCTGAGGCAGGCAATGGCTGACTGATCGGGGCTGGTGGCCCGCTTGCTCATCGTCATGTCCGGGACGTCGGTGCGTCTCGATTCCAGCGTGGGTGGCGTCGCCGGCGCTCGCGGGCTGGTGCGCGGTGTACTGCATGGCTACGCTTGTAGCCATGCAGAGCATCAACGCCCGAGACTTGCGCAACGACTACGCGCGGGTGCTGCGGGAGGTGGAGGCGGGGGAGTCCTTCACGGTGACCAACCGGGGTCGTCCGGTGGCGGAGATCGCCCCGGTGGGCGCGTTCAGCGCCCGGCTGGGTGGCGGTGGTCCGCGGGATGCGGTGCCGTTGAGTGAGGTGGTGGGGGCACTGCACTTCATGGGGCCGGGGAAGGCGATGGAGTTGCGCCGTGACGTGGACGAGAGGCTGGACACCGACGCTCGCGATCCCTTTCCCTCGAGTGAGCAGTCGAGAAGCAAGAAGCCGTCGGGGGAGTCGCCAAGTGAGCCGCGCCGCCGGTCGCGTCGGGCTGGCCGGTGACTCACCTGCTGGACACCAATGCCGTCATCAGTGTGTTGGAGGCGGTGCCGGGGGAGAGCTTCGCTGGGGTCCCGGCGGCGGTGAGTACGCAGTTGAGCATCGTCACGATCGTGGAGTTGACCTTTGGGGTGGAGAACGCCCGCCGGTCCGGCAGTGGCGATTTGGCGTTGCGGGAGAACCAGCGGTTGTTCGCGACCAGTCAGTGGCGTCCGATCCCGGTGGACATGGCCGTGGCGTTGGCGTTTGGGCAGGTGAGCCAGGCGGCGTTGGGGGCGGGGCAGCATCCCCGCAAACGGATGAACGATTTGATGATCGCCGCGACTGCGCTGGTGCACGGTCTCACTTTGGTCACTGACGATGAAGCGTTGGCGCGGGCGGTGGAGGGGGTCGTGGCGGTCACCACGTTGCGCTGACTCCATGACTCCATGGCGGTGAGGCGGTGAGGTGCGAAGGCCTTGCCCTGCTTCGCCTCGGCGCTCGCGAGGAGGGAACGTGACCCCGTCGTGCGATGGAGTTCGGGTCCAGCGGAGTTCGACCGTCGCGATGACACTCGTTCTGTGGACGTGTTGAGCCTGGCAGCCTTGGAGGGCAGCTGTGGCTGGACGACTTCGGCAGCAGTGTTCCTCCTTGAACCGCCGGGGGTCTTCCCCTGGACGCGGTCGAGATCGACGCGAGCTTCGTCTACCGTCTTCCCGGCGACAGGGCGAGCCGGGCCACCATCGTCAGCACCATCACGATGGGCCATGAGCCGGGTCTGGGTCATGAGTGGGATGACCGTGAAATCCGGCACCGTCGTGTCCCTGAGGACAGCATGGGTTTCTCGACGCGAACGGTGTGAGGTGTTGAGGGGCTGGCGGTGAGCGAGACGGGTCGGGGACGGCAGCAGGAGCACGGTACGGAGGACGGAGGTGAGGGCGTCGGAGTCTTGGTGGGTGGCGACGGTGACCACGATGACGTTGGTGACGACGCCGGGGCTAACGCCTGAGTTGGAGTGCGCTCCATCAGCGGGATGACCGTGCGTTTTCGGCCCTGGTGGAGTCAGTGAGGTACGGGAAGATCGTCGTACTGCTACCGCGACGTGATCGGCGACGAGTTGGGGCGCAGTGGCGTGCGTGGCCTACCACTGTGGGGTGTCAGACGTCGGGAGCGTCCGCGGCGACGCGGCGTCAGGGATGCCTCGTCGGTGGGTGAGGCGCAGGTGCTGCTGCCAGAGGAACAGTTCTCGCACTGCGTAGAAGATCGCGAGGCCGGCCAAGAGGGTGAGGGCCACGGCGAACCAGGGCGGCAAGCCCAGGTAGCCGATGAAGGCCAGGTAGAGGGCGATGGCAGCCATGAGGCAGTCCAGGGCGACCAGGAGGGGTTTCTTGGGATCTGTTCCGCGCCGTCGACCCAGCAGCCGGGCAAGAACGGGTGGCGGCGTAGGGCGATCGGTCACCGTGTCAGGACGCCGGGGCATGGGGGTCTCTGTCTGCTGGGATCAGTCTGTTGCGACGGCGACATCTGGCTGGGGACTGCACGGTGGGCGACCTGGAGGAGAGTTGAGGATCAGGACCTGCCGTTCGTCGTTGGTGCGCATCGCGGGATGACCGTGCGGTCATCGGGGAGCCGACCCAACCTGCCGGTGGTGTTGATGATCAGGATCGGCGGTCGGGGTTGACCTGGTCAGCGGCGCCGCAGCACGGTGTGGAGGCTGAAGCGAGCCAGGGTGACGGCGGCGCCCGCGGCGGGCAGCGCGGGCAGCGCGGGGAAGGACCACACGTGCTCCTCCCCGCCGTAACGCGCCGGTGGCTGTCGCCTTCGGGTGTCGAGGGTGACTGCAAGTGCGACGCCGGCGGCGGACAGGGCCAGCCCGGCAAGGACGCTGACCGCGGCATGCTCGCGCCGGGTCGGAAGAGGAGAAGGAGACCGTCGGCCGCGTCTGGTCGCGTCGGACGTGTCTGACGCGGCCAGTCCGTTCGGTGACGAGCTCAGTCCTGTGGGTGGCCGATCTCCCATTCGTGACCGCTCGGATCCACGAGCCGTCCCAGACGCCACCCGTGCTCGTCCCCCACCGGGGAGGTCACCTCGGCGCCCGCGGCGGCGGCTCGGGCGACGAAGCCGTCGGGGTCGTCGACCACCAGCAACGTCCGGTTCGTGAGGGATCCGGATGCGGGGCTGGCGCGGTGCAGGTCGGGATCGGCGGCTCCGACCCAGAATCGGGCCCCGTCCACGTCGAGTTGAGCCAGTCGCTCATCCCCGGTGCCCATCGAGTGTGCGACGTGCGCTCCGAACCCGGCCTCGTAGAAGCGGATCGCCTCCTCGGGGTGGTCCACCCAGAGTTCTGCCTGCAGCGTCGTCATCTTCGGCTCCTCGGTCGAGTGGTGTTCTGCGGCTCACCATCCACTGAGGCGCCCGTCGTGTCGAGGGCGCTGAAGTTCCAGAGCTATGTGGGGTCTTCGGATCTCAGGGTGGGAAGGACGTCCTCTGGAACGCTCGGCGACCTCTTGCCCAAGGCTCAGGCCAGCAGCAAGACCATCCGCTCGTACAGCTGCCCGGTGATGGTGCGGTCCCGCGCAGGAACCGGATCGACAACCTCGCGGCCAGCTGATCGGTCAAGGCGAGCTCGAGCAGCTCTCGAACGGCTGGGTCGTCGAGATGATCAAGTCCTCGACGTCTGCCCCCATCTCCTGAGCGAGCTCACCGCGAGGTGGTGAGCGTCCTGGTGGTTCTCGTTCAGGAGGCCTCCCCTGGCAGCCGCGCCTTCCGTCGCCCGGAGTTGATGGCGGTGATGAGGTCGTCGGTGAAGGGGATGCCGTGTGCGGCCGCAGCCCTGCGAACCTGCTGGCGTCCCCAGAGGCGGTTCTCGTGACCGGCGAGCAGGACGGCACCCAGCTGGGTGGGGCTGGTCGGTCCGGGGCTGTCGAAGGCGCTCCCGCGGACCCGGGCCACCGGACCTGATCCGGTGTTGGCCCAGTGCGGGGAGGACCACGACAGCTCCAGCACGTCCGACCAGGGGTAGCGCTTCTCTCGGCCGTTGCGGAAGCGCACGACGAGGGCTTCGTCGGTGAAGTCGATCTGGTCGCCTCCGCTGCGCATCTGCCAGATCGTCACTGCGGCCAGCACCAGCGCCCACAGAGGGATGAGGCTGGCGAATGGGTGTCGCACCAGACCGAGCACTGCAACGACGAGCAGGAGCAGTACGGGCACGATCCAGCGCCGTTGTCCTCGTGCTCGGAGGTTCTCCGGCGCGGTGCCGTCGGTGGCGGTGTCAGCGTCGATGTCGGTGTCGGTGGTGGCGTTGCGGTACCTCAGCCAGGTGACGAGGGGCCACCAGCAGAACCCGGTGAGGATGACGCCGATCACCAGCAGGCGCAGGTCGCCGGTCAGGGCAGCGTGCCCGGCCGGGACGGCGAAGTTGAGGCCGGCGAGGGCGGAGAGGAGGAGGAACCAGCGGGGCACGCTTTTGACTGTGCCGGAGGAGTGATGAGGGCGTGTGGCGTTTCTTCAGACGGATCTACGGGGAGCCGAGGGGGTTGCTGTCGCGAGGGCGTCGACAGGTTCGGAGGGTCTGCATCGTCCGTGGCAGCGCCCGAGCCGCGACGTCACGCGCAGCGCGGGATGACCGTGCGTCCCGTTGCGCGCCACGACTGCAGTTCAGGACTTGGAAGGCTTCGTCTCACGGCCGCCGCGGACCCGCCAGGCAGTGAGGTAGTAGGCAGCCGTGGCGAGTATCAGGACGCCAAGTGCCCAACGCCACCAGGACGTGCTGTCTTCGATGACGAGCCGGGTGATCTGCAGGAAGGACAGCACCAGCATCAGCAGGCCGAGGACGAAGGACTGTCGTCGCGTACGGGTGATGCTCCACCACGGGTTCTTCTGACGGGCCACGCGCCCAGCATTGCGGATCGTTCGAGTCGAGACGGTCGACAGTCTCAGAGAGCACCCGTTCTGCGGGATGACCGTGCGCTTCGTGCGCACCGCACGATGAGCGTACGCAGCGCCGCAACTGGATGAGCCGGGATGGCGCCGCGACCTGATCGTGTGACGTGATCGCGAACCGCCCGCCGCGTGAACATCGAGGAGCCAGGATGGCGCCATGAACAGCACTGCCCCCGTGACCACTTCGTGGACTCGGATCATGACCTGGCTGCAGACCCACGCTCCCGCCACCGCACAGGCTCTGCGACCGCCGGCCCCGGCCGCAGAGCTGGCGGCAGCACAGGAGCGCACCGGAGTGAGCTGGCCGTCAGAGCTGCAGGAGTGGTTCGGGCTGCACGACGGCTGGGAGCGTGATGCTTGGCCTTCGATCCTGCCCGGCTGGTCGTCGCCGATGTCCCTGCAGCGCTGCCTGGACGACTGGCGGATGCAGCAGGAGATCTGGGCGGACCTGGCCGGTGGCGACGAGGACGTCGCTGCGCAGCTGGTCGATGCGGCTGGTGAGGACGCCGGGGAGATGGCCGGGGTCTTCCTGCCTTCTTTCGTGCCGCTGGATGAGGACCAAAGCGGTGACGTGCTGTTCGTGGACTGCCGTCCTGGTCCTCGGCAGGGATGCGTGACGGAGTGGATGAAGGAGAACTTCGATTCCGCCGGAGTGGGGTGGTGGTCGATCGGGCAGATGTTCAGCGATGTGGCTGACCATCTGGAGAACCAGACGGCGTGCCGGTTCTGGCGGCCGCAAGTCGTCGATGGCGTCTTGCGCTGGGACATCGACGAGTCGTTGGGGTCGGTGTCGCGGTGCCTGGCCCGCGGATCGGGCTGAGGCTGCTACCTGGGTCACCGCCCGCAGCACGAGATGACCGTGACGTTGGCCGCACCGCACCGCACCGCACCGCGCCTCAGCGGGTCAGCCGTGCTCGGATCCCGGGGCTGACGTTCACGTCGTGCGGCAGCGCCGCCAGCTCGCCGGCCTCGATGCTCACCCCGTGCTCTTGGGCGATGCCCGCCAGGTAGGCCCAGTGCAGCGCCGCCTCCTCCTCGTAGGAACGTCCCTCGGGCGGCTCATCGGGCCCGACCACCGTGCGTGCGGTCTCTGCCAGGCCGTCCAGCGATTCGTAGGCCCAGACGTCGCTTGTACCCCCGGTGGACCAGCCGCGGTCGTCGAGAAGGGTCAGCCGCCGCCCATCGGTGAGCTCGAGCTCGTGCAGCGCCGAGATGGAGGAGCGGTGGTCGTTGTTGAACTCCTCTCCTGTCGCCTCGTTGATGTCGATGGAGGTGATCAGTCGCCTGGCGTCGGACACACCCGCAGCCTTGCTCATGCTGGGGTGCCGCGGGCGCATCGGGCACATCGTGCTCATCCCGCGGACCGCGCATTGAGCACGCACGCACGACCTGCGGGATGACCGTGACGTCGACTTCAGCCTCCGGGCGGTCGCTGGCCTCGGCGGTGGTTCTCACCGGGCAGTGGCTCATCGCCCCACCACCAGGTGCCATCGGTCGTCCGGGACGAGGTTGTCGGCGTAGGTGGCCAGGGGTTCGCTGATGTCGTCGCGGACCACGGCGATGGCCAGCTGTCGGGCGGGATCGAGATCGAGGCTGGGGTCACCCGCTGGCGGGTAGTCGTCGGTGTCGAGCCAGCGGCGTAGACCGGTGGTGAAGGTCCACCAAGGGTGGCGGTGGACGACATGGAGGACCGGACGCCCGTTGTTCGGGGTGCCGCGCACACCTCGCGAAGGCGCAAGGGGCCCGGGATCGCCGACCACACCCCCATCGCCTCTCCTGCAGGACCGAGGCCCTCGACGACCTCCAGGCGACGATCCAGGCTGATGATTCGAGTGCGTACCACCAGGCCCGACAACCTCCCAGCGTCGAAGAGCGCTCCTTCGCTCGGAGTGACGTGCCATTCGGCGTGCAGGTGTCCGCGGCGCACTCCGCCTCGCGCCTCGGGAGGTACTGCTACCTGAGGTGGTAGTGCGTCGACGTCGATGTCTTCGTCCAGGGCAGCCAGGCCGTACGGATCCTCGGGCTCGCAAGGACGGAAGATGACGCGGAAGCCGTCCAGGGGCTGACCGACGACAGGGCGTGGTGACCCGCCGAGGATTTCCCAGCTGTCGATGGAGAAGCGGAGTACCGGGCCTGGGGGTGGCCCTGGTTCCTCTGCGTCATGAGGTGAAGTGGAGACGGCGGTCTCGGCGACAGTGGGTTCAGTGGAACGCTGCATGCTGACGACCCGCGCACTCGACAGGTCCAGGGCACGAAGGCCTCGGGCGCGGGTTGCCCGACTCCGCCCATGGTGGTGAACATGAAGATCGTCGTGGTGGGGTTCACGGCTCAGCAACCGAGCGGACATCGGCAGATCCGGGCGGTCGACGACGTCCGCGACAGCGGATGACCGGTAGGTCGTGGCGGAGTGTGCAGCTCATCCTGGTGATCAACGCGAGGGGTGGTAGACCCACGCGCTCCGGGTGGGCATGACGGCTTCCTCGTTGATCGTGGGAATGGCGCGGCTGCCCAGGACGAGGAGTCCTTGGCCGGTCCACACCGCAGGACCAGGTTCCTCAGCGGCGCGGTCCTTCTCCGGTGCCGGGATGCGTGTCCAGGTCTGGGTGGTGTCGTCGTAGGTGGAACCGCGGGTGGTCACGCGCGCCCCAGCGGTCGCCTCCACCGGCCACCCCCGGGAGCCGGACCCAGGATCGGGGGGTTGGGGTACGGAGCTCCAGGTGCCGGCGGGCAGGGTCAGCGCCCCGCTGTAGGGGACGAGGCGCCCGTAGGAGCCGTCCAGGCCGGCGTCACCGCCGGGGGTGGCGTCGAGAGCGCGTTCACCGGTCCACGTCCAGTTCCCGGCGAAGAGCTGATCACTGTCGGGTAGGCGTCGCCAGGTGGAGGACGTCGAGTCCAGGAGGGCCGCCCGGGCCAGGGGAGGCGGGTCGGTGGGGCCTGAGCGGGCGATGTCGCTGGCCACGAGCAGCAGCCCGTGGGGGGTGGGCAGTGCGTTGCGGAAGACCATGGAGTCCAAGGGGTCATCGGGCAGGGGGAGCCACTGGCCGCCGTCGCCGTGGGTGAGGTCGTAGGTGGAGTCGGGAAGCTGCGGGGGCGGCGTCTCTCCGGGGGCTGCGAAGGAGCCGGGAGCCAGCGCCAGCAGCTTTCCGTCGAAGGCGGTCAGGGAGTAGCCCGGGCTGGAGTTCGCCGGGTGACCGGGAGGCAGTGGCAGTTGCGTCCAGTCGTCTCGTCCGGCGTCGTAGACGAGCAGTGCGTCGTCGGCCAGGACGTAGACCCGCTGGCCGACGACCGTGTGCGGGCTGTCCAGGATCCCCTGCGGAGCTGCTGCGGTGCGCCGCCACCGGTTCTCGGTGGGGTTGTAGGCCATTCCGTCGCGGTGAGCGGTGGAGGGGTCGTACTCGGTGAAGCAGGGGGTGTGCGAGTCCGAGGGGCACGCCGGCTCGCTGGACCCTCCGAGGAACAAGGCTTCGCTGCCGGTCCACGCCGTGACCGCGTGCCATCGTGGGGTCGTCGGCGGTTCAGGCACTGCAGACCAACGCCAGGCGTCGGTCACCGGAACCCCCTCGGCGGCGGCGGCGGGCACGGCTTCGGACTCGCTCGAGCCGGCGTCGGCGCTGACGCAGGCGGTGAGGGACAGGAGCACCGCGAGTGCACCGGTGCGGAGTACGGTCCGTCGTCGCGGCGGAGGATCGTGGGCGTACCTCGCGACGCCCTCGGTGGCGATCTGCGGGTCGTGGCTCACCCCTCCAGACTGCCTGACGATGCCTGCTGATGACGGCCTGGAGCCTTGTTCGCCAGGAACCTCCTGCTCCTCGGCACGAGTGGTGAGCCGGGCGACCTCCCTGGCGCCACGTCACGGTCCTGCAGAACTGCCTCGACACCCTGGACCTGCACGCTCGGTACGGATCTCGATGCACCGTCGGTAGGCTGACCCCAGCTGATCTTGGAGGTTGGACGCACGTGATGGGCCCGGCGCACGCCGCCAGCGGGTTGGCGGCAGGAGCTCTCACCCTCGGCCTCGCGACGCACGTCGGCGTCGACGCCCCCCTCGAGCAACTCGCCTGGGTCGTGGGCTGGGGCGGGTTCGCCTACCTGCCCGACCTCGACCAGAAGGGCTCCACCGCGGGTTCCATGTGGGGACCGCCGACGAGGTTGCTCTCCCGCGCGATCGGGGCGCTCGCCGTCCGCCACCGCGGCGGCACCCACGACGTGATCGTCGCGCCCCTCGTCTTCGGGGTCCTCGCTGCCCTCGCCGCGGACCACCGCTGGTCCGCCCTGGTGGTGCTGGCGCTCGCGATCGGGCTCGCGTTGCACGCCGTCGCCCAGCTCGTCCCGGGCAACGCCGAGAAGACCGCGCTCGGGAACCTGCTGATCTCGGGGCTGGGTGCCTGGTGGCTCACCGCGCAGGGGGTGGTGCTGCCCTGGCTGCCCGTCGCGGTGGCGGGTGGGATCGTCGTCCACATCGCGGGTGACGCGTTGACCACCGACGGTGTCCCGCTGCCCTTCACGACGTGGCTCCGCGGACGCAAGCGGACGGTCGGCCTGCGGCTCTTCGACGCGGGGCGCGGTCCGGAACCGCTGCTGCAGTACCTCGTCTTCCCGGCGTTGACCCTGCTGGGTCTGGTGCGCCACGTCGGCCCGGTCCGGGAGCTGCTCGCGCCGCTGCTGTGAGGGTGCGGGCGGGCTATCCGCCCGCCAGCATCCCCGCGTCCCGGGCGGCCGCGACGACGGCCGCCGTGCTGGCGACGCCGAACCGCTCCCGCAGGTCGACGACGGTGGAGCTCACGGTGGTGGGGGACAGGGCGAGTTCCGCGCCGGCGGTGGTGAGGGCGCGTCCGTCGGCGACGAGTTCGAGCAGTCGGGCTTCGGTGCGCGACAGCCGGGGGAATTGGTGGTCACCGGTCACTGGTCGCTCCCTGTCGCCGTGGGCCTCGACCGTGACGCTACGTCAGGGCCCGGTGACCGCACCAGGGGGCTCGGCCCACCTGTTCGCCCGGGACGGCGGTTCCTCAGGACGGTGAGCGTTCCTCCTCCGCCAACCGTTCGGCGAGCTCGTCCCGGTCGAGCATCGCCGGGTCGACCTGACCCGTCCGGTACGCCGCGCGCCCCACCATGTGCGCCGCGACCGGCACGGTCAGCAGCTGGAACGCGCCGATCGCGACGAGCGTCGCGATGTCGGTCCCCTGCCGCAGCTGCAGCCCGACCCCGGTCAGCGCCAGCAGCACCCCGAGCACCTGGGGTTTCGCGGTCGTGTGCATCCGGGCCAGGACGTCGGACAACCGCAGCAACCCGATCGCGGCGAGCAACGTGAGCAGGCACCCGAGGAGCAGGCACACCGCGGAGACCACATCGGCGATCAGCGACCAGTTCACCGTTCACCCCTCTCTTCCGGAGATTCCTTCGACGCGTAGCGCGCGACGCTGACCGATCCCACGAAACCCACCAGCGCGAGGACGACGATGACCGGCAACGTCGTCGCGTGCCGGTTCGTCGCGGCCTCGACGCACAGCGCGATGACGACGATCGCGACGAGGACGTCCAGGGCGACCACCCGGTCCAGCATCGTCGGGCCCTTCGCGACCCGCAGCAGCGCGAGCAAGGCCGCGACCGTCAGCATCGCCAGGCACGCTCCGACGACGACGGTCATCGCGGACTCCTCTCGCACAGGGCGGCCGAACCGTCCGCGCGGCAGCGGTCCAGGTACTCGGCGTAGGCCGCGGGTTCGGCGAACGTCGTCATGATGCGGCGCTCGGTGAGCAGGACCTCGCGGCGGATGCGTTCCCGGCCCTCCTCGCCGGTGACGCCCAGCGCGTGGATGTAGATGGACCCCTGCCCACCCCGGGCCGACGGCGCCCCGATCTCGACGACCACGCTCCCCGGGACCAGCGACACGAGTTCCGCGGTCATCGCGACGAACAGGTCGGAGCCGCTGTGCAGCGGGACGCGCACCACGGAGTTCCGCGGCTGGCGGCCCGGCCGCACCGCGAGCCACGCGACCTGACCGCTCGCCGCGACCAGGTCCACCAGGAACCGGGCGAGCAGCGCGACGATCCGCAGCGGGCGGAGGCGCATCCCGAACCGCACCCGCGGCAACGGCAGGACGACCGTGACGAGCAACCCGAGCAGGGTTCCCGAGATCACGTTCGCCCACGACACGTCACCCCACAGCAGCAACCACAGGACGACCAGCCACACCAGGATCGGCAGGCTGACGCGTTCGCGCAGGGACCGCACCTTCGCGCTCACTCGGCGACCTCCGGGACCCGGTCGTGCAGGACGGTGGACGTGTAGGGCGTGCGGTCCAGCAGGTCCTGCGCCGCGCGGTCGCTGATCCCGAACAGCGGGCCCGCGACGAACGTGATCCCCACCCCGACGAGGACGAGCGCCGCGGTCGGCGCCAGCATCCCGACCGGCGTGCGGACCCCGACCTCGGTGGCCGTCGCCAGACCGGTGTTCCCGGCGTCGTCGGGGTCGTCGTCCGGATCGACCAGGGGTTCCTGCCAGAACGCCCGGTTCCACACCTTGGCGATCGCGTACAACGTCAGCAGGCTCGTGACGACGCCCCCCGCGACCAGCCCGTAGGCCAGCGGGGTTCCGACGTCGACGCCGGCCTGCAGCAGACCGAGCTTCCCGAGGAACCCGGAGAACGGTGGGATCCCCGCGAGGTTCATCGCCGGGACGAAGAACAGGACGGCCAGCAGCGGGGCCTTCTGCGCCAGGGCCCCGAGGGAGTCCAGGGACGTGCTGCCGGAGTGGCGTTCGACGAGACCCGTCACGAGGAACAGCGTCGTCTGCACGGTGATGTGGTGCGCGACGTAGAACACCGCACCGGACAACCCGGCCGTCGTCCCCAGCGCGATCCCGAACACCATGTACCCGATGTGGCTGACGAGCGTGAACGACAGCAGACGTTTCACGTCGTTCTGCGCGACCGCGCCGAGGATCCCGACGACCATCGTCGCCAGCGCCACCCACAGCAGCAGCGTGTTCGCCTCGCTGCCGGGGAAGAGCAGCGTCTCGGTCCGGATGATCGCGTAGACGCCGACCTTGGTCAGCAACCCGGCGAACACCGCGGTGACCGGCGCGGGCGCCGTCGGGTAGGAGTCGGGCAGCCAGGCCGACAGCGGGAACACCGCGGCCTTGATGCCGAAACCGACGAGCAGCAGCAGGTGCAGCACGAGACGCACGTCGGGGTCGATCTCCTGCAGCCGGACGGAGAGTTCGGCCATGTTCACGGTGCCGGTCGCCGTGTAGACCAGCGCGATCGCGGTGAGGAACACCATCGACGACAACAGGCTGACGACGACGTAGGTCGTCCCCGCCCGGACGCGGGCCTTCGTCCCGCCCAGGGTCAGCAGGATGTAGCTGGCCGCCAGCAGGATCTCGAACCCCACGTAGAGGTTGAACAGGTCCCCGGACAGGAACGCGTTCGACACCCCGGCCGAGAGCACGAGGTACGTCGGGTGGTAGATCGAGACCGGGGTCCCCTCCTCGCCGTCGGCGACACCCTGCGCGAGGGAGTACACGAGGACGGCGAGGGTGACGACGGAACTCACGACGAGCATGAGGGTCGACAACCGGTCGGCGACCAGCGGGATCCCGAGGCGGGCGGGCCAGCCCCCGACGTCGATGGAGTAGGTGCCCGTCCCGCGGTCGGTGAGGACGAGCATGGTGATCGAGGCGATCACGACGATGCTCAGCGCGGTGACGCTGATGGTGCGCTGCGCCCGCGGCCGCCGCGCGAGGGCCAGCGTGAGGCCCGCCGCGAACAGCGGCAGCACGACGGGCAGGGGCAGCAGGACGCGCGGCCACTCGGTCGCCAGGTCGATCGTCCACGGAGTCACCGCGAAACCCCCTCCCCTTCGTCCTCGCTGGTCTCGTGGGTGTCGTCGTCGTAGCTGCCGGACGTCTCGTCGAGTTCCGCCCGCCGCACGATGCGGCGGTCCTCGACGTCGTCCTGGACCTCGTCGTGGCCGTCGATCTGCCAGCTCCGGTAGGCGAGCGCGAGGACGAACGCGACCATCCCGAGGGTGATGACGATCGCGGTCAGGACCATCGCCTGCGGCAGCGGGTCGCTCATGTTCTCCGCCGTGGTGCCCCCGCCGAGGATCGGCGCCCGGCCGGGTCGGCCGCTGGCCACCAGGTAGAGCACGTTGATGCCGTTGCCGAGCAGCACGACCCCGATGAGGACGCGGGTCAGCGTGCGTTCCAGCAGCAGCGAGACGCCGCTGGCGACGAGCACCCCGGAGATGACGATCAGCGTCAGGTTGGGGCTCACGCGGAGACCTCCTCCTCGATCTGGCGGTCGATCTCGGCGCCCAGGCTGCGGATGACGTCGACGACGAGGCCGATGACGAGCAGGTAGACCCCGACGTCGAAGAACACGGACGTCACGAGCTTCACGTGGCCGAGGACGGCGACGTCGAACTGGATGATCGCGGTCTGCAGGACGTTCCCGCCGAGCAGGATCCCCACGAGGCCGGTGCCGGCCGACAGGAACAACCCGCAGCCCAGCAGCCAGCCCGCGTTGATCGGGACCGCGGTGTTGAACTCGTAGCGACCCCCCGCGAGGTAGCGGACGACGAGCGCGAGCCCCGCCACGAGCCCCCCGGCGAAACCTCCGCCGGGGGCGTTGTGCCCGGAGAACACGAGGTAGAGCGACAGCACGACGATCGCGTGGAACGTGAGCCGGGTGACGACCTCGAAGACCACCGACCGGCGCTCCGGGGAGACGGTGCTGCCGGCCGGGAGCCAGTTCGCGAGCCGGCTGCGCTGGGGCGCCTCGGGGGCCTCCTCGTGGTGCGCGGCGAGGGCCCGGTCGATCGAGCCCATCCGGCGGCGGAACACCAGGCTCGCGACGCCGGTCGCCGCGACGAGCAGCACCGAGATCTCGCCCATGGTGTCCCAGGCGCGGGCGTCGACGAGCGTGACGTTGACGACGTTCTTGCCGCCTCCGTACTCGTACGCGAACTCGGGCAGCGCGATCGACGTGGGGGTCGCGATGCGCGCTCCGGAGGCGACGAGGGCGAAGCACGACGTGCAGACCCCGACGGCGATCCCGATCGCGATCCGCACCCAGCGGGTGCCGACCAGCGGCCGGGAGGAGAAGAACGGGGGCAGCCGGCGCAGCGCGAGGACGAACACGACGAGGGTGATCGTCTCGGCCAGTGCCTGGGTGAGGGCGAGGTCCGGGCCGGCGTGCAGGACGAACAGCAGCGTCACGCCGTAGCCGGTGACCCCGGCGAGCATGACCGCCCGCAACCGACGACGGGCCCGGACGGTGAGGACGGCGGCCGTGACGACGACGATCCCGACGAGCACCTGCCCGGCGTTGTCGGCGAGCACGACGTCCGCCGGCCACGGTCGGTTCCAGAACAGCGCCCCGCCCGGCACGATCACGACGACCAGCAGGATCGAGGCCAGGTAGATCGGCAGCGAACCACGTTGGGTCGCGCCGGTGACCTCGACGGCGACGCGGTCGACGGCGTGGACGCTGCGCCGGTACGCGCGGTCCGCCCCGACGGGGTGGGGCATCCGGGCCTGGAACCGCTCCACCGCGGAACGCCCCAGGAACAGCGCGGCGGCCAGCGCGAACGTCAGGGCGGTCAACCCCAGGGTGGGCGTGAACCCGTGCCAGAGCGCGAGGTGCTCGGCCTCCTCCCCGGAGTTCTCGTGCGCGACGAGCGCGGCGGGGCGGTCGAGGAACCCGGCGAGCGGCCCCACCAGCAACGTCACGGCGGCGAGGACCAGCGGTGCGGCGATGAGCCCGGCCGAGGGCCGCGGGGCGGTCGAGTCGGGGACCCCGGGTTTGCGGCAGAACGTTCCCCACACGAACCGCGCCGAGTACGCCGCGGTGAGCACGGACCCCAGGACCAGCACGGCGAGGATCCACGGCCGGTCGTGCGTGAACGCCGTGTACGCGGCCTCCTTCGCCACGAACCCCGCGGTGATCGGCAACCCGGCCATCGACGCCGCCGCGACCGTCCCCACGACCGCGAGCAGCGGCATCCGCCGTCCGAGCCCGGAGAGTTCGCGCAGGTCGCGGGTGCCGGTCTGGTGGTCGACGATCCCGACGACGAGGAACAGCGCGGCCTTGAACGTCGCGTGGGCGACGAGCAGGGCGATCCCCGCGCTCGCGGCGGCCTGCGTGCCGGCCCCGACGAGCACGACGAGGAACCCCAGCTGGGAGACGGTGCCGAAGGCCAGCAGCAGCTTCACGTCGTGCTGGCGCAGCGAGCGGTACCCGCCGACGAGCATCGTGGCCAGGCCGAGCCCGATCACGGTGGTCTGCCAGGCGGGGAGAACCGCTGCGGCGGGGGCGAACCGCGCGACGAGGTAGACGCCGGCCTTCACCATCGCGGCGGCGTGCAGGTACGCGCTGACGGGGGTCGGCGCGGCCATCGCGGCGGGCAGCCAGAAGTGGAACGGGACCAGGGCGGACTTCGAGACCGCACCGACCAGCACGAGCACGACGGCGACCGTCGCGGCCGTTCCCGGCGGGAAGTCCGCCAGCAGTTCCGACATCCGGTAGGTGCCCGCGCTCTGACCCAGCACGATCAACCCGACGAGCATCGCGAGCCCGCCCAGCGTCGTCACGACGAGGGCCTGGGTGGCGGCGCGCCGCGCCGCCTTCTTGTGCGAGTCGTAGCCGATGAGCAGGTACGAGAACACCGTCGTGAGTTCCCAGAACACGTACAGCTGCACCAGGTCGTCGGCCAGGACGAGGCCGGTCATGGCGCCGGTGAACGCGGTCAGGACGGCCGCGAACCGCGCGGTCCCGGGGTCGTCGCGGTGGAAGTAGCTGCCGCAGTAGAACAGCACGAGCGCGCCCACACCGCCGACGAGCAGGATGAGGACCCAGGACAGCGGGTCGAGGCGGAACGCCAGTTCGGCGTGCAGCGAGGGGACCCACGGGACGAGCAGTTCCGGGCCGTTCCCGGCCAGGACGGCGGGACCCTGGACGGCGGCCCAGACGGTCGTGGCGGTCGGGGCGAGGGCGAGCAGGGTGAACGCGCGCCGGTCCAGCCACCGCACCAGGGGCACAGCGAGGACCGCGGCGACAGCGTGGACGATCAGCAGTGTCAGCACGGCCGGTCCTCACGATCGGGGGGCAGGTCGGTTCGCACAGCCTACCCCCAACTTTCGTTCTGTTCGATTCGAGACGATCCTGTTACCGTGGCGGGGTGTCGTCCACCGTCGCCTGTCACGGCGCTGAGGTCACCGTCCGCCCCGCTCTCGAGGGGCTGACCGGACTCGCTGAACTGTTTGCCGCGCAACCGGACAGCCCTCTGGTGCTCAAGGTCGGACGGCGTTCCGCCGCGGTGCCCGCGGAACTCGCCGCCGCGTTGCGCGAGGCCGTGATCGCCCTCTCCCACGGCGAGGCCGTGACGCTCACCCCGCACGAGGCCCTGCTCACCACCCAGGAGGCCGCGGAGGTCCTCGGCGTCAGCCGGCCCACGATGGTCCGGTTGCTCGAGTCCGGCGCCCTGCCGTTCACGAAACCCGGGACCCACCGCCGGGTCCGTCTCGAGGACGTCCTCGACTACGCCGAGCGCCAGCGCCACCTGCGCACGCCCGGACCCCGCCCCGCGTGAGGCTCACGTTCCGCCGCGCACGGGCCGGTGACCGGGGGGTGCGACGGGTCCGACGGGTCCTCGTGCTGGGGCTGGCCGGCGTCCTCCTCGCCGGGTGCGGCACCGCGAAGGACGACGCGCCCGTCGACCCCACGCTCGACGCCCTCACCGTGAAGGGCCGCGCCGCCAAGACCGGCTACTCCCGCGAGGAGTTCGGCAACGGCTGGGTCGACACCGACCACAACGGCTGCGACACCCGTGACGACGTCCTCGCCCGCGACCTCACCGACGTCACGTTCAAACCCGGCACGCAGGACTGCGTCGTCCTCACCGGAACCCTCGACGACCCCTACGGCGGCGCGACGATCTCCTTCACCCGCGGCCAGGGCACCAGCGAGGCCGTGCAGATCGACCACGTCGTCGCGCTGTCCGACGCCTGGCAGAAGGGCGCGCGGTCCTGGGACGCCGCGAAGCGCGTCGAGTTCGCCAACGACCCGCTGGAACTCCTCGCCGTCGACGGCCCGATCAACTCGGCCAAGGGTGACGGTGACGCCGCGACCTGGCTCCCCCCGGACCGGGGTTTCCGCTGCACCTACGTCCAGCGCCAGGTGGACGTGAAGGCCAAGTACGGGTTGTGGGTCACCCCGGCCGAGCGGGACGCGATGGCCGCGGTCCTCGCCGACTGCCCCGCCACCTCCACCGCCACCGCCACGTCCACCGCCACGTCCACCGCGACCGCCACCAGCACCACCTCCGCGCCCCCGGTGGCGTTCACGAGCTGCGCCGCCGCCCGCGCCGCCGGGGCCGTCCCGCTGCACCGCGGCGACCCCGGGTACAGCACCGACCTCGACGGCGACGGGGACGGCACCGCCTGCGAGTGACCCGCGGTCACGACCCGCCCGTCGCCGTCAGCGCGTCGCGCACCACGGGGAACAGGTCGCCCCAGCAGTGGACGATCCGGCCGTCCCGGATGCGGTAGACGACCAGTTCCTGCACCTCGATCGCCCGGCCGGTGGCGGCGACGCCGCTGAACGTGCCCGTGTGGGTGCCCCGGCCGGTGAGACGCGCGCAGACCGTGTCCCCCTGGACGAGGAGCTCCTGCAGGTCCCAGCGGTAGTCGGGGAAGCCGCGGACGACCGCGGCGACGCCCTCGACGTAGGCGTCGATCCCGTCGGTGGGCCCGGACCCGCTGACGTCCGCGGCGACGAGGTTCCGCAGGTCGTCGAAGCGACGTTCGTTGCAGGCGGCCAGGTACTGCTCGTAGACGGCGACGACGTCCGAAGGTTCTCCAGTCATGCGCACATCCGATCACCTCTCCCTAGCCTGCGGTGGTGAAGATCGTCATCGCCGGCGGGTCCGGCGCCCTGGGCCGACGCCTGAGCGCGCACCTGACCGACGCGGGTCACGAGGTCGTCGTCCTCACCCGCCGACCCGTCGACGGTCCGCACCGCCAGGTCGGCTGGGACGGGCGGACGCTCGGCCCGTGGGCGCGGGAACTCGAAGGGGCCGCGGTGGTGAACCTCGCCGGCGAACTCGTCGACCGCCGCCCCACGCGGGCGAACGTCGACCTGCTCACCTCCTCCCGCGTCGACCCGACCCGCGCCCTGGCCGCCGCGGCGGCCACCCTCGACGAACCCGTTCCCGTGTGGGTGCAGGCCAGCACGCTGGCCATCCACGGTGACGCCGGGGACCGGCTGATCACCGAGTCCTCCCCGCCCGCCGACGGCCCGCCGCAGATGGCGGGCGTCGCCACCGCCTGGGAGTCCGCCGCCGCCGGCGTGAACGCCCGACGTCAGGTGGTGCTGCGCACCAGCATCGTCCTCGACCGGGGGACCCCCGCGCTGGACCGGCTCGGGTGGCTGACCCGGATCGGCCTCGGCGGCCGGGTCGGCAGCGGCCGGCAGTGGTTCAGCTGGATCCACGTCGACGACTGGCTGCGGGTCGTGTCGTGGTGCCTGGGGTCCGAGGAGCCCCCCGAGGGCGTGCTCGTGGTCACCGCCCCGAACCCCGTCCGCAACGCCGACCTCATGCGGAGCCTGCGGCGGGTCCTGCACCGCCCACCGGCCCCGCCGACCCCCGCGCCGCTGCTGCACGTCGGCGCCGTGCTGCTCCGCACCGACCCCGCCCTCGGGCTCACGGGCCGCCGGGCGGTGTCCGCGAAGCTCGCCGCCGCCGAGTTCCGCTTCACCCACCCCCACCTGGACGGGGCGCTGGAGGACCTGCTGGCGCGTCGGTGACGGCGCAGCGCGCCCCGGGTCACGCGGGAGGGGTGAACGTCACCACCGCCTCCGCGGGTGCGTCCGGGTACGGACGGGGCCGCCCGTCCCGTTCCACCTCCAGGTCGCGGCCCCCCGCGAGCAGCAGTTCGCGACCCGTCCACACCGCCGCGGTCTCCGTCCGGCGCGGCCAGGGACCGTCGGTGATCTCCGTCCACTCGTCCGTGGCCGGGTCGTAGACCGCGCCCAGCGGACCGGTCGCGGGGTTGCAGACGCCGCCGTAGTCGGAGGCGGAGTCGTCCAGCCCGTCACCGTCGGTGCAACGGCTCAGATCCCGCTCGCGCGAGCCACCCCACACCAGCAACCGGGTCCCGGCCCAGGTCACGACGGGTCCACCGTTGCCGGAGCCGGTGGTCAGCAGCGGGATCGGCCCTTCCTCACCACGGTTCCACCGGTCGCTCGAGGGGTCGTAGGCCAGCACCCCGGCGAGCGGGTCGTAGGCCAGGACCTGGTTCCCCGTCCACACCACGTCGGTGCCCTGCGCGAGCGCGGGTCCGACGGCGACGTCACGCCACGAACCCGCCGCGGGGTCGTAGGCCAACCCGGCCTCGACGGTTCCCGCGGTGGACGCCTCGCTGGACCACACCATCCACTCCGCACCCGTCCACACGCTGTGCGCCGTCGCGAAGGCGTTCTCTCCGCCCGGCCGGGTCACCTCGGTGCCGGGTGTGGGGAGCGCGGTCCAGGCCGGGTCGCCCGGTCGCAAGCCCCACCCGCCCTGGGCCGGCGACCACACCAGCACCCGGTCGCCGGCCCAGGCGCTCGTCGCCACCACGGCGTCCGCCGGCCACGGCAGGTCGGGCAGCCCCGTCCAGCTGCCGCCGGCGGGACCGGGTGTGAACAGCGCGCTGCTGAGGGCACCCCCGGGCCGGCCTTCGCAGTCGGCCAGCGGATCGCGGCCCCCGACGAGCACCGCGCCGCTCCCCGTCCACAGCATCTCGGCGTCCTGCCGGGCGCCGATCGGCGACGGCGCCATCGCCGTCCAGGTCCGCGTGGCCGGGTCCCACGCCGCTCCGTCAGGTCGTGGGGTGAAGAAGCAGCCGTCGGTGCCGACGGGGAGTCCGCCCCAGACGAGCGCCTCCGTACCCGTCCAGACCGCGGCCTGCCCGCGCCGCAGCACCGGGGCCCGGACCGGCGGGGCCGGGAGCGCCGTCCAGCCGCGGGTGTCCGGGGCAGGCGGTTCGGCGGACCCGTCGCCGCCCGAACACGCCGCCGCTACCGGCAACGTCACCAACAACGCCACCAGACCCACCGCCGGGAACCTCCACGTCCGCACCCCCCGATGGTGACGGGTGCGCCGTCCGCCCCGCAGCGCTCTGCTCCGAGCCGCCCCTGCGAGCGTCCTGGATCACTAGGGTCGGAGGGTGTCGCAGGAGACCGTCGAGCACCCGCCCCGCACTCCGCGTGCCCTGACCGTGTCCGTGTGGGCGCTCGCCGCCGTGGGCCTGGCGCTGCCGGTGCTGACCGTCGGGGTGTACCAGCACGTGCTGGCCGGCGCCCTCGACGCCCAGTACTTCACCAGTTCGAGCTCCGACGAGTACGGCAGCTCGATCGTCACCGAGGCCCCCGGGGTCACCTTCTGGGACCGGTGGACCCTCGTCTCCTACGTCGTCCCCATCGACCGGGTGCTGCTGGCCGCGACGGCGGTCTGCGTCCTCGTCGCGGCGGTGCACGTCGCGGCCGGGAACCGGTTCCCGGTGCCGCGTCCCTGCCGGTGGGTGGCGGCCGCGGGAGGTGCGGTGTCCGCCCTCGTCGCGCTCGCGGTGCTGGGGGTCACGGTCGCCGTCTCCCAGCGGTCCCCGGAGGACGGCGGCTACTTCACGCCGACGACGGGGCTGGTGGAGCTGGTCCTGCCGGTGTCGGCGATGGTCGCGGTCGTCGTCTTCGGGGTGGTCGCGGTGATCGTGCTCGTGGGCGGTCCCCTCCCGTTCGTCGAACCCGAACCCGAACCCGACTCCGAGGAACTTGCGGAACCCGCGGAACTCGGCGAACCCCCGGAACTCCCGGAGGCCCCGGTGCCGGTGGAGCCTGAACCCGACGAGGTCCCCGTCACGTTCCCCCGCCCGAGCGCGGAGGACTACGCCCGGTACCGCAGGCCCGGCGCATGAGCACCGACCTCGGACCCCTCGAACCCGACGAGCTCGACGATGTCCAGACGGAACGGCCGGGCTCCCGCTGGTCGTGGGTGTTCTGGCTGCTCCTCGCCGCGTCCGCGACACCGCTGGCCCTGTCCGTCGCTGCGACGCAACGGGTCCTCACCACTCCCGACGTCGTCGAGGAGGCGAGCGACCTGCAGCGTCCACCCTCCGTCTTCACCGACCGCTGGGGCACGCTGCTGACCTACGACCCCCTGAGCTGGCCCACGGCGATCAGCGCGTTCACCCTGCTCGTCCTCGCGGCGGTCGTGGTGAGCGGACGACCGGAGTGGCTGGTCGTGGCCCGGCGGCGACTCGCCGTCGGGGCGCTCGCCGCGGGGTGCGCGCTGTGGGCGCTCGGAACGACGGCGGTGTCCGCGTGGGCGGAGTTCCGCGGGCCGACGGCGCGGCAGCAGGACGGCGACGCGCAGGGGTACCTGCGGGTGGTCCCGCTGCAGTGGCTCCCGGCGGCCGGCCTCACGCTCCTCGCGGCCGTTGTCGCGCTCGTGGCGCTCGGGCTCTGCCTCGCCACCCGGCCTCGGAGGGCGAGCGGTGGGGAACCCGCGACCGGCTGAGTCGAGTTCCGCGGAGCGGCCCGTTCCCCGCCGACGATCACTAGGGTCGGAGGGTGTCCCAGGAGATCCACGACCCGCCCAAGACGCCGCTCGGGCTGCACGTCGTGGCGTGGGCGCTCGCCGTCGTCGCCGTCCTGCTGCCCGTCCTGCTCCTGGTCGTCGACCAGCGCGTGCTCAGCGGCGCGCGGGACCGGAACTACTTCCTGACCTACACCTCCGACGGGTCCGGGAACGAGTCGACGTCGCTCCAACCGGACATCGGTTTCTGGGACCGGTGGAGCGTCCTCGACTACACCGCCCCGCCGGACCGGCTGCTGCTGGCCTCCGTGGCGGTCTGCGTCGTGGTCGCGGTTCTGCACCTCGCCGGGGGACGGCGGTGGCCGCTGCACCGCGGCTGTCGCCGGCTGGCGGTCGGGGCGGGGGCGTTGTCCGCCGTGTGCGCGGCCGTGGTCTTCGTCGTGGACGTCCTCCGGTTGCAGGTCCCGCAGGACGACCGGCGCTGGTACTCGACGACGTCGACCCTGCTCGACCTCGCGTGGCCGTTGTCGGCGCTGGGGACGGTCGTGGTGTTCGGCGTGGTGGTCGGCGTCGTGCTGCTGGGTGCTCCCGCCCCGCGGGGGGAGCCGGACCGCGCGGCGGACGTCGACCCGGGCGAACCGGAGTCCGCGCCCGTCGTGGTCGACGCCGAGGAGGTGGGCGCGGTCGACGAGGGCGCACCGGAGGAGCGGGAGCCCGTCGTCGCCGAGCTCCCGCCGGCGTTCCCCCGTCCGACGGCCGAGGAGTACGCCCACTACCGCCGGCCCGGCGCATGAGCTGCGACGTCCCGTCCCCGGTCGACGACGACCTCGAGCCGGACGACCCGGGCGACCGGTGGTCGTGGGTCTTCTGGGTCCTCCTCGGGACGGCCGCGCTGCCGCTGTTCCTCGCGGTGGCCTCGGTGCAGCACCTCCGGGCCGACGCGTCGGTGATGGCGCCGTACCTGGCGGGTCCGGGCTACCCCTCCGCGGTCTTCTCCGACCGGTGGGAGCTCGTCGAGTCGCTGTCGACCGTGGGTTCCGCCGGGCCCCTGACCGCCGTCGCCGTCGTGGTCCTGGCCGGGGTCGTCGCGAGCCGCCGGCCCGGCTGGCTGCTCGCGCCCGGGGCGCGGTGGGCGGTCGCCGCGCTGGGCCTGGTGTGCGCGCTGTGGACGGCGGCCACCGCCACCCTCTCGGCGTGGGCGGCGCTGGGAGAACCGACGGCGCGTGAACTCGCCGAGGCCCAGGACGGTTCGACCCCCACGACCTGGGTGGACTGGGCTCCGGGAGCCGCTCCGCAACTCTTCGCGGTCGTCCTCGCACTGGCGGCGGTCGTCCTCTGCGTCGTCAGCCGTGGACCTGGCCGTTCCCGTCCCGTCGACTCCCCGGACCCGCCACGATGGCCCGATGAGTGAACTCGACGGTGAGCGCGGCTGGACCGACGGTGACGCGGCCTGGTCGAACCCGGTGGAGAGGAACCTCGACCGGCTGAAGGACTCGGCCATCGCGGGTCTCGGCCTGGCCATCCTCCTGCTCGTGGCGGCTGCAGCGCAGTTCTCCCACGCTGCGGGCACCGTCGACGGTTCCCCGGTCGCCGCGGTGGTGACCCTCGTCCTCGCGATCGGTTCCCTGGCCTGGGGCGGTCTCGCTGCCCTCGCCTACTGGACCTGCGGGGCCCTGCTCGCCGGCCGGACCCCGCAGGACTGACTCAGGAACCCACGTAGGCCGCGAGGTGGCGGCCGGTCAACGTGGAGGCGTCGGCGACGAGTTCCGCGGGGGTCCCCTCGAACACGACGGTTCCGCCGTCGTGCCCGGCGCCGGGGCCGAGGTCGATGATCCAGTCGGCGTGCGCCATGACGGCCTGGTGGTGCTCGATGACGATGACCGACTTCCCCGAGTCCACCAGCCGGTCCAGCAGGCCGAGGAGGTGTTCGACGTCGGCGAGGTGCAGCCCGGTCGTGGGTTCGTCGAGGACGTAGGTCGCGCCCTTGCCGCCCATGTGCACGGCGAGCTTGAGGCGCTGACGTTCACCGCCGGACAACGTCGTGAGCGGTTGTCCCAGCGTCAGGTACCCCAGTCCCACGTCGGCGAGACGGTCGAGGATCGCGTGCGCCGCGGGGATCCCCGCGTCCCCGGAGCCGAAGAACTCCTCGGCCTCGGCGACGGACATGGCCAGGACCTCGGCGATGTTCTTCCCGTCGAACAGGTGCTCCAGCACGGCGTCGTCGAACCGGCGGCCCTCGCACTCGACGCAGGTCGTCGCCACCCCGGCCATCATCGCGAGGTCGGTGTAGACCACCCCGGCGCCGTTGCAGGCCGGGCACGCCCCCTCGGAGTTCGCGCTGAACAGGGCGGGTTTCACCCCGTTCGCCTTCGCGAACGCCTTGCGGATCGGTTCCAGCAACCCGGTGTAGGTGGCGGGGTTGCTGCGGCGCGAACCCCGGATGGGCGCCTGGTCCACCGACACGACGTCCGCCCCCGGCGGCAGCGAACCGTGGACGAGGGAACTCTTGCCCGATCCCGCGACGCCGGTGACGACGGTGAGGATCCCGAGCGGGACGTCGACGTCGACGTCCTTGAGGTTGTGCTGCGACGCGCCCCGGATCGGCAGCGAACTCGTCGACGTCCGGACGGTGGGCTTCAACCGGGCGCGGTCGTCGAAGTGCCTCCCGGTGACGGTGCCGCTGGCGCGCAGACCGTCGACGCTGCCCTCGAAGCACACCCGGCCACCGCCGGCGCCGGCGCCGGGACCGAGGTCGACGACGTGGTCGGCGATCGCGATCGTCTCGGGTTTGTGCTCGACGACGAGGACGGTGTTCCCCTTGTCCCGCAACCGCCGCAGCAGGTCGTTCATGTTCGCGATGTCGTGCGGGTGCAGCCCCGTGGTGGGTTCGTCGAACACGTAGGTGACGTCGGTCAGGGCCGAACCCAGTTGGCGCACCATCTTCACCCGCTGCGCCTCGCCCCCGGACAACGTCCCCGACGGGCGTTCCAGCGACAGGTAGCCCAGCCCGATCGCGGCGAACGAGTCGAGGGTTCCCGTGAGGGTCTCCAGCAGCGGTGCGACGGAGGGATCGGTGATCCCGCGGACCCACCCGGCGAGGTCGCTGATCTGCATCCGGCAGGCGTCGGCGATGCTGACGCCGTCGATCCTCGACGAGCGGGCGCCCTCGCTGAGCCGGGTCCCCTCGCACTCCGGACAGACCGCGAACGTCGCGACGCGTTCGACGAAGGCGCGGATGTGCGGCTGCAGCGAGTCGACGTCCTTGGACAGCATCGACTTCTGGATCTTCGGGACCAGACCCTCGTAGGTGAGGTTGATGCCGTCGACCTTGATCTTCGTGGGTTCCCGGTAGAGGAGGTCGTGCAGTTCCTTCTTGGTGAACTTCGCGATCGGCTTGTCCGGGTCGAAGAACCCGCAGCCGCTGAAGATCCGCCCGTACCAGCCGTCGACGCTGTACCCGGGGATCGTGAGCGCACCCTCGTTGAGGGACTTCGAGTCGTCGTAGAGCTGCGAGAGGTCCAGGTCGGAGACGTTGCCCAGGCCCTCGCACCGCGGGCACATCCCCCCGGTGCGCGAGAAGCTGGCCTTCACGGCCTTCGTCGCGGCCCCCCTCTGCACGGTGAACGCGCCCGAACCCGAGACCGAGGCCACGTTGAACGAGAACGCCTGCGGCGATCCGATGCGGGGTTCGCCGAGGCGGCTGAAGAGGATCCGCAGCATCGCGTTCGCGTCCGTCGCCGTCCCCACGGTGGACCGGCTGTCGGCGCCCATGCGCTGCTGGTCGACGATGATGGCCGTCGTCAGGCCCTCGAGGACGTCGACGTCCGGACGGGCCATCGTCGGCATGAAACCCTGGACGAAGGCGCTGTAGGTCTCGTTGATGAGGCGTTGCGACTCCGCCGCGATCGTCCCGAACACCAGTGAACTCTTGCCCGAACCCGACACCCCGGTGAACACCGTCAGCCGGCGCTTGGGGATCTCGACGCTGACGTCCTGGAGGTTGTTCTCCCGGGCCCCGTGCACCCGGATGACGTCGTGGGTGTCCGCGGCGGGTTCCGCCCCGGCCTTCGTCGCGGCCTGCTTCGTGACCCTGGCCATCGTGTCCCCGTCCCTCGCACGCCGTCGCCTCCGCGCCACGCTAGCGGGGTGCCGGGTCCCGGGGCTTCTCCGATCGCGATCAACCGCGCCGCGCGAACTCCCGGGCCAGGTCGCCGGGGCCGGACCGCAGCAACGTCGCCAGCAGGACCCGCGCCTGCCCGGCCCGCAACCGCCCGGCGGGGACGGCGCCCACCGCGGCGAGTTCCGACCCGCCGCCGCCCGCGCCGTAGCTGGAGGCGACCGGGCCGGTCGGGACGCGGGTCGTCACGACCACGGCCACCTCGCGCGCGACCGCCCGTGCCACCGCCGCCACGACGTCCGTCGTCGCGTTGCCGGACCCCAGCCCCTGCAGCACGATCCCGCGCCCACCCAGCCCGCGGACGGCGTCGACCAGCGCACCGTCCGTGCCGGGGGAGACGGCCACGACGTCGACCCGGGGCCAGTCGCCGGAGCCGGGCGCGAGGAGCGCCCGGGGGAGGGGCCCGTCGGGGACCCAGAACGCGTCGAGGTCGGTGGTGTGGCGCTTGGCGAGGCCCGCCGCGGCGTGCACCCGCCCGCCGAACGCGACGAGCACCCCCCCGCCTCGGGCCCGCGCGTCGACCGCGAGGCGCAGCGCCTCGCGCACGTTGGCGGGGGCGTCGGGTTCGGGGTGGTCGGCGGTGCGCTGCGAGCCGGTGAGGACGACCGGACGCGGGTCGTCGTGGTGCAGGTCCAGCAGGTACGCGGTCTCCTCCAGGGAGTCGGTGCCGTGCAGCACCACGACGCCGTCGACGGCGGGGTCGGCCAGGGCCTCCACCACCCGCGTGCGGATCGTCCACGCCTGGGCGAGCGTGATCGTGGAGGAGTCCACGCGCAGCGCCTCGACGAGCCGCACCCGGACCCCGAGGTCCGCCGCCGCCGGACCCAGCAGGTCGGCTCCGCCCAGAGTGGGGCTGCTCACGCCGTCCTCGTCGACGGTGCTGGCGATGGTCCCGCCGGTGGTGATCACGACGACGAGGGGGGATCGGTCCGGCACGGTGCTCCTCGGGTACTGCCTGACGTTCGCCGACGTTCGCCGACGATGGACCCGGGGACTCTTCCACGTCCCGGCCCTTGACCCGACCTCCCCGGGTGGGAAGGCTCCTCGGGTGGCCTCCGTCCTGCTGACCAGCCTTCCCGTCCAGGGTCACCTGGGGCCGGTCGTGGCCGTCGCGGCGGACCTCGTGCGCCGCGGCCACCGGGTCCGGGTCCTCACGGGGGCGGCCCACCGCGACCGGGTCGAACGCGCCGGCGCCGGTTTCGTGGAACTGCCCGCGCACGCCTACGCGGGCGACCTCGACCACCCCGACCGGCGTCCCGGCAGCAGTGGTCCGCAGGCCGTCGGCCACGACCTCGAGACGTTGTTCGTGCGCTACATCGGCCCGCAGTTCGCAGCGGTCGAGGCCGCGCTCGCCGACGAACCCGCCGACGTGCTCATCACCGAACTGCTGTTCATGGGCGCCTACCCGCTGATCGTGCGCGAGGACCGTCCGCGCATCCTGCTGCTGGGGATCAGCCCGCTGCCCGTCGAGGGCGGCGGCACCGCGCCCTACGGGCTGGGTCTGGCGCCCGGGCGCGGACCGCTGGTCCGGGTGCGCAACGCGGTGCTGAAGCAGCTCATCGACCGGTGGGTCTTCGCGAGACCGCAGCGGCTGCTCGTGGCGGAGTTCCGCCGGCTCACCGGCCGCGTCCCGGCGACGTCGATGTTCGACGCGCCGTTGACGATGGACGCCGTCCTGCAGCTGTGCCCGCCCGGCTTGGAGTACCCGCGCCCCGGCCTGCCCCTGACCGTGCGGTTCGTCGGTCCGTTGCCGACCCCCGCCGCGCACCTGCCCCTGCCGGAGTGGTGGGACGACCTCGACGGCGGCCGCCCCGTCGTGCACGTGACCCAGGGGACGGTGGCGAACGCGGACTTCTCCCGCCTCCTCGTCCCGGCGGTGCGGGCCCTCGCCGACCGGCCCGTGCTCGTCGTCCTCACCGCGGGCGGACGACCGGAGGCGGAACTGCGGCAGGCGCTGGGCGACGTGCCGGACAACGTCCGGACGGCGGGTTTCCTCGACTACTCGACGTTCCTGCCGAGGGTGTCGGCGTTGGTCACCAACGGCGGCTACGGGACGGTCACCCAGGCCCTCGCGCACGGGGTGCCGCTCGTCGTCGCGGGGCGCACCGAGGACAAGGCCGAGGTCGCCGCGCGGGTCGCCTGGTCCGGCGCCGGGATCGACCTGCGCACCGACCACCCGTCGCCGCGGCGGATCGACGACGCCGTCGGCCGCGTCCTCGGAGAACCCGGGTTCCGCCGGGCCGCCGCCCGCCTGCGGGACGAGATCGCCGTCGCCGGCGGTCTCGACGCCGTCGACGAACTCGTCCGTTCCTCCTCGGCCCGTTCGCCGGACACCGCGACCACGGAGTTCTAGAGTGCGGTGAGTAGCTGAGAGACCGCTCAGCGTCATGTGTGAGGGAGTGCACCGCGTGCGCGAGGTACTGGCGGCGACGATGGGGTTGCTGGCGCTGACGGGTTCGCTCGTCCAGGGAGTGGCTCCGGCCTCGGCGACGGACTGCCTGACGGGTCCCGTCGCGGACCGCTACGCCGCACTCGGCGGCACACCCGGTGCCCTCGGGGCCGTGACCGGGTGCGAACTGCCGACTGCCGACGGCCGGGGCCGGTTCTCCACCTTCCAGCGTGGCGCCATCTACTACAGCCAGGCCTCGGGAGCGTGGGACGTCTCGGGTTCCTTCCGCGACCTGTGGGCCTCGACGGGTTTCGAGAACGGTCCCCTGCACTACCCGGTCTCCGGTGAGGTGGGGACGCGCGGTGGCGGCGTGTTCCAGAACTACCAGGGCGGGACCCTCTACTGGTCTCCCGCGAGCGCCGCGCACTCGGTGTCGGGTGCGTTCCTGGCGTTGTACGGCTCCCTGGGCTACGAGAGCGGGTTCCTCGGCTTCCCCACGAGCCAGGAGGTCCCGGTCCGCGACGGCGGGGTCTTCCAGGTGTTCCAGGGCGGCGTGGCCTACTGGTCGCCCACGTCCGGTGCGCACACCGTGTCGGGTTCCTTCCGCGACCTCTACGGAACCCTCGGCTACGAGAACGGCTGCCTGGGCTACCCGACCTCGCAGGAACTCCCGTCCCGCGACGGCGGTGTCTACCAGCAGTTCCAGGGCGGCGTCGCCTACTGGTCACCGTCCTCGGGCGCGCACGCGCTCTGCGGGGACCTGCTCCGCGCCTACGGGGCGACGGGGTACGAGAACGGGTTCCTCGGGTACCCGACGAGCGAGGAGTACGGCATCGCCGGCGGGCGCCGGGTGGACTTCCAGCACGGGTACGTCGAGTGGTCCCCCTCGACCGGCGCGCGGGTGACCGGTCCCGCCGTGCCGGTGGTCACGACCCCGCCGCCGAGCACGCCACCACCCACCCCGCCGCCGAGCACGCCGCCCACGGGTGTCTACTACGCGAACTGCGACGCGGTCCGGGCGGCCGGCGCGGCACCGCTCTACTCCTACCAGCCCGGCTACCGGTCGGGTCTGGACCGCGACCACGACGGCGTCGCCTGCGAGTGACCGCGGCGCGGGGCGGGACTCAGAGGGTCGAGGGGTCGGTGTTCGCCCCGCACACCACGACCACCACCCGTTCGCCCTCGGCGGGTCCGTAGGCGCTCACCCCGGCCCACGCCGCGGCCGCCCCGTGCTCGGCGACGACGCGGAACCGCGACCACAGGTCCGAGCGGGCGGCGGTGATCGCCGCGTCGTCGACGAGCAGGCTCACGGGGTTGCTCCGCTGCGCCAGGTCGAACGCGAGGGCACCGACGCTGCGCGCGCCGAGGGAGTCGGCGGCGACCCCGGACACCGCGACGTCCACCGGCCCACCCGCCGCCAGCGCCCGGTGCAACGTCGGGGCGCCGACCGGTTCGACGGCCACCACCCGCACCCGCCCCTCCAGCGCGGCGGCGACACCGGCGAACAACCCGCCACCCCCGACGGCCACCACGACGGTGTCGACGTCCGGCACGTCCTCGAGCAGTTCCAGCGCCAGCGTCCCCGCTCCGGCCGCGATCTCCGGCTGGTCGTAGGCGTGGCAGAACACCGCCCCCTTCGCCGCCGCGAACTCGACCGCCGCCTCGTAGGCCACGGCGTACTCGCTGCCCACCAGCCGCACGTCCGCGCCGAGCGCACCCAACCGCGCCACCTTCACCGCCGGTGCCGTCTCCGGCACGAACACCGTCGCCGGGACCCCGAGCTGCGCCGCTGCGTAGGCGTGGGCCAGGCCCGCGTTGCCGCCCGAGGCGGCGACGATCCCCCGGGAGGGGTCCAGCTCACCCCGTTCGCGGGCCGCGAGCTGCCGGTTGAACGCCCCCCGCGCCTTGAAGGACCCGGTGTGCTGCAGCTGCTCCAGCTTCAGCCACCGTCCGGGGCCGATCCCCAGGACGGGGGTCCGGCGGATCCGGCCGGTGATGCGGGTCGCGGCGTCGTGCACGTCCTGGGCGGTGATGGTGTCCACCCCACCGATCCTGCCCGCTGCTCCGTGGGACAGTTCCGGCAGGTACCGAGCGACGGAGGACGCGTGAGCGAGTTCGACGAGGCGGGGCTGCTCGCAGCCGCGGCGGCCTACGAGAAGGCCCTGCGCGAGGACGACCTCGAGGAACTCGACCGGCTCTTCGCCCCCGGCCACCCCACCCTGCGCGCCGAGGGCGGTGTCGCCGTCGTGGGACACGTCGCCATCTCGGCGTTCCGCGCCCGCCGGGGCGGTGCACCCACCCGGTGGCTGCGCCGCGTCCACGTCCGCTGGAGCTCGCCCACCGACGCCCTCACCGTCTCCGAGACCGACCGCCTCGACGGCGGCCGCGGCCTCCAGACCCAGCTCTGGCACCTCGGCGAGCAGGGGTGGCAGGTGGCCGCCGCCCACGTCTCCGGTGCGCCCACGACCCCACCCGTCCACCCCGAGGACGACCCGGCCCGCTGGCGCACCGGCGGCGACGGCGAACCCCTCGTCCGCGGCAGCGGCAGCGGACCCCTCGCCGGGGTGAGGATCGCGGTGAAGGACCTCGTCGCCGTCGCCGGGCAGCAGATCGGCGGGGGCGTGCCGCGCTGGCTCGACCTCGCGCCCGTCGAGGACGCCAACGCCCCCGCCCTGCAGCGCCTCCTCGACGCCGGCGCCGTCGTCGCCGGCATCGCCCACACCGACGAGCTCGCGTTCTCGCTCATGGGTACCAACGCCCACTACGGCACCCCCCGCAACGTCGCCGCCCCCGGCCGGGTCCCCGGCGGGTCCTCCTCCGGCTCCGCGGCCGCCGTCGCCGCCGGCGCCGCGGGACTCGGGCTCGGCACCGACACCGCCGGCTCCCTGCGCGTACCGGCCTCCTTCAGCGCCCTCTACGCCTGGCGCCCCACCCACGGACTCGTCGACACCAGCGGCGTCCTGCCGCTCGCGCAGTCCTTCGACACCGTCGGCCTGCTCGCCCGCGACGCCGCCCTGCTCGCCGACGCCGCCGACGTGCTGCTGCCCCCGGCCGCCGTGCAGCGCCCGCAGGCGTTGCTGCGCAGCGCGACCCTGCTGGGTCTCGCCGACGAGCCCACCCGCCTCGCCGTGGAGGCGGCGCTCACGGCGCTCGCCGTCCAGACCGGTCTGCCCGTCGTGGACCTCGCCGACGACTTCACCCCGACGGAGGTGTCGGCGTGGACGGCGGCCTTCCGCACCGTGCAGGCCGCCGAGGCGTGGGCGAACGACGGCGCCTTCGTCACCGCCAACCCCGGCGCGCTCTCGCCGCCGGTCGAGTCCCGGTTCCGCGCCGGTGCCGACGTGGGCGCGGAGCAGGTGCGTGCCGCCCGGCAGGTCGTCGAGGGGACCCGGGCGAGGCTGGACGCGGTACTGGCCGGGGGGTTCCTCGGCCTGCCCAGCACAGCCACCCCCGCCCCGGCGCTCGACGCGACGCCCGAGGAGTTCGAGGCCGCCCGCGCCGGCACGCTGCAACTCTCCACGCTGGCCTCCCAGACCGGTGTCCCCGCCCTCGGACTGCCGTGGGGGCGCGTGGGGGAGCTCCCCGTCGGGCTCTGCCTGCTCGCCCCGCCCGGGAGCGACCGGTCGCTGCTCGCGCTGCTGGCCGAGGTCGCGCCCGCACGTCGCTGAGCGTGGTCGCCGGTCCGGGAGGGTGACGGCGTGGGCCATCTGGTGTGATCTGTGCCCGTCGACGTGTGGCCGAGGGTGACGCGTGCCGATGGGTGTCAGGTGGCCCGCCGACCGGCGGTGGGCCGCGGCCACCCGCACGAGGCGCCGAGGAGCACGATGAAGACAGTTCTGGCCATCGAGACGATCCGTCCGATCGGCACCCGCGACCTCAACGGGTTCGTCTCGGGGATCTCCGAGCGCGTTCCCGGGTGCTTCGTGTCCCAGGGACCCAGCACCAAGGGCAAGGTGACCGTGACGATCCTGTCGCCGCAGGCCGTTCCGCTGGAGGTGGCCGAGCAGGTGCTCGAGTCGCTGCCGGAACTCTGCGACGCGATCAGCGCGATCACCCTGGAGGAGGCCGTCCGCCGGCCGCCACGTCGTGGCGCACCGGTGCCCCAACCCGCCTGAGCTCACGAGATCCGGGTGAGCTCCTCACCCACCAGGAGGTGGACCCCCAGCACGCGCACCCCTCCGCGTGCGGCGGCCGCCGTGAGCTCGGCCGACCAGGACAGGTCGGCGGCGTGCACGCCGGCGGGGGCGTCGCGGACGACGGCGAAGGCGACCGTCCCGATCCCGGCGGTCTCCTCCTCCAGCAGGTGCGTCAGCACCCCGGCGAGGTTGTCGGCGAAGGACCGGTCCGGGAGGACCGGGACCTCCTCGACGACGACGAACGGGGGCCGCTGCCGCCCGTCCGCGTCGAGGACCTGGACCCACAGGTCCGTGGCGGTCTCCGAGCTCGGCAGGAGGTCCGCGGCGATGAGGCGCCAGCGGTCGGTGAGGTCCGCGGGGGTCACCACGGGCGGTAGGTCGGTGGGGTGCGAGATCGACATGCCGACCAGCCTGGGCGAGCCCCGCACCGGCCCCCGTCCCCGTCCACAGACGGATCCCCAGGGTGGGGACGACACCGGCCTGTGGACACCGCGATGGCGTCGCTGACTCCGTCAGCGCGAGCTGCTCACCAGGTACCGGTCGTCGGTGATCTCCTTCCCCCAGAGCGCCGCGTCGGGCAACGACCGCACGTCGGCCTGTTCGCGCACTCCGAGGACGAGTCGTCGGCAGTCCTCGGCGGAGATCCCCGCCCCCGTCGACCAGCGGCCCTCGACCAGCAGCAGCCGACCGCCGGGCGCGAGCAGGTCCACCCACCTCGCCAGGGCGGCGGCCGGGTCGTCGACGGCCCACAGCACGTGGCGGGCCACGACGACGTCGAGCGAGCCGGGCGCGAGCGGAGGACGGGCGGCGTCCCCGACGGCGAAACCCACCGCGAGGCCGGCCGCGGCTGCCTTGGCGCGGGCCAGCGCGATCATCGCGGGAGACAGGTCCACCCCGAGGACGTCGTGGCCGGCGCCGGCCACCAGGACCGACAGGCTCCCGGTGCCGCAGCCGAGGTCGGCGACGCGGGACGGGGCAGGAGGCAGCAACGGCAGCAGGAGTTCCGCCCAGGCAGCCCGGACCGCCGGGTCCCGCAGACCGTGGTCGGCCTCGTCGTCGAAGTCCGCGGCCTGCTCGTCCCAGAACTCCTGCGTCTCGGCGCTCACCCCGCGATCCTGGCACCCGCTCCCCACCGCGGACGCGGTGCAGCGGTTCCTGTGGCCCCTCGCCGCCGACGACCTGCTCAGCGGGAGGCGGTCAGGGCGTCCGCCAGACGCCGTGCGTCGGGGAGGGGCATCGCGACCAGTGGGAGCCTCCGGCCGTTCGCGAGGACGGCGGAGCTGTAGCCCTTCCACCGGCTGCCCGGCCGGACCTCACGGACGTCGTGCCACGGGACCGCCGTCCGGCGCCGGAAGGACTGCTGCCACACCAGACCGTCCTCGAGGACGAACACGGTGTCCGGTCGGCGCCACTGCAGGAGGAGCAGTGAGCCGAAGACGACCACCTGTCCCACCGCGAGCCCGACGTCCCAGCCGCCGGGGTGGTCCAGCAACCGGTAGACCACGCTCGGTGCCATCAGGGCGACGGCTCCGGTGAACACCCACCGCAGCGCTCGCCCCAGGTGGACGCGGTAGACCGGCTGCAGTCCGGTGAGGTCGGGGCGTGACACGGCCCCACCCTGCCAGCGCGGACCTCGTGGAGACCCCGCCGACCGGGCGACGCCCCTCAAACGCTGCGCAGCAACCGGTTTCCGTAGCGAACCATGTACGTCCCGTAGCTCGCGGTCGCCAGCGCCGTGGCGACACCCACCCAGGCCCACACCTGGTCGCGCGAGGCCGCGCTCAGCGCGAGGACGCCTGCGACGCCGACGAGGGTCACCCACGTCGCCAGCCACAGGTCCAGTCGGCGTCGGAACACCCACGCCATCGGGTAGAAGTGCAGCCCGACGATCAGCGCGATGACCGGGAGCACGTACTCCGCGTGCCCGGTGCCGTTCAGCACCCCCGCGGCGACGCCGATCAGCAACCCCTCGGCGGCGAAGACGATCCCGAAGGTGCGGCCGCTGCGACGCCGGTGCTCCTGGTCGACGGCGTCGAGGTCCCGGGGCATCGAGCGCCCGGCCCGGACCAACCGGACGGCCTGCACCAGGAACACCACCGCCGCCGCCGCACCCAGCGCGGTGAAGGCGACGGCTGCGGGCCGGTGGCCGGCGTAGAGCGAGTCACTGGCCCACCAGGCGGTGAAGACCGCCATCAGGACCAGCCCGCCCGCGATCCCGTGGGCCAGGGCGCGAGGAGGGGGCGCGGTGTTCGGCACGCCTGCACGCTAGCGGAGCACCCTGGGTCACCCGCCTTCTCCCACCACCGTGATCATGCAGGGAATCCCCGCAAGATCACGGATCGGGGTCAGGCGGGGACGCCCGCCTCCACGGCGATCCGGGTCACGGTCGCCTCGTCGAGCACGAAGAGTTCCTGACCGTCCCCGGGGGTGGTCACCGTCAGGACGGTCGCGCGGACGCCGTCGTCGTCGAGCTCGACGAGCAGGGCCCCGCTGCCGCGCACGGCCCGTTCCCGCCCGGCGGCGACCAGGACGTCGGTGCGGTTCGCGACGCCGGGCGCGACGAACGCGGCCAGTCCCGAGGGGTAGGTCGCCGCGAAGGGGTGGTGGTAGTGCCCGGACAGCACCGCCCGGACGTCGGAGCCCTCGAGCACGGCCAGCAGCCCCGCGGGGTCCTGCAGCCGCAGGGCCTCGTGCAGGACCGTCGGCGCCGGCAGCGGGGAGTGGTGCACGACGACGACGGAACCCCGCGCGGCGGGCGTCGACAGCTCGGCGCCCAACCAGGACAGCTGTTCCGCGGAGAGCTCGCCGTACCCCCGCTGCGGTACCGAGGAGTCGAGGACGACGATCCGCAGACCGTCGACGACGTGCACGGCGCGCGTCGGCCCCAGGACGGCGGTGAACGGACCGGGCAGGTCGTGGTTGCCCATCGCGAACACCGCGACGGCGCCGTGGTCGGACGCGAACCGACCGACGAGGTTGCGGGCCGTCTCGTAGGAGGCCGGCGACCCGTCGTCGGAGACGTCCCCGGAGACGACGACGGCGTCGAGGGGACCGGTGCCGTGCAACGACTCCAGGACGTGTCCGAGCGCCGCCGTGGTGTCGACGAGCCCCTGGTGCAGGGCCCCGCCCGCCATCAGGTGGGTGTCGGACAGGTGCAGGATCCGGGTCACTGGCCGTTCCCGTCCCCCGTGGGGGTGCCGACCGCACCCGTCTGCGAACCCGAGGACGTCGGACTGCTCGACGGTGACCCGCTGGAGGTGGGGGAGCCGGTCGGCGACGACGTCGGCGACTCCGTGGCGGTCCGCTCCGGCGCGACCGTCAGGTTCACCAGGGTCCGGACGTCGACGCTGGAGTCCGGCGACACGTCCTGGGTCACGACCGTGCCGGGGTCGGCGTCGGTCGGGACCGTCGTCTCCGTGGAGTTCGTGCTGAGACCCAGGTCGCGCAACTGCTTCACGGCGTCGGCGAGCGGCTTCCCGGTCACGTCCGGCACCGTCACCTTGCCGCTGGCGATGGTCAGCGCGACGGCGCTGCCCTTGGGGACGGACGCCTGGGCGGCGGGGTCGGTGGAGATGACCTCGCCCTTGTCCACGGTCGGGCTGTCCCCGGTGGTGACGTCGCCGACGCTGAGGCCGACCGCGGTGAGGGCCGCGCGGGCCTCCTCCTGCGTCTTCCCGGACACGTCGGGGACGACGGCGGCGTTCGACCCGGTCGAGACGACGAGGGTCACGCTCGTGCCGACGGTCAGCTGCGCACCCGCCTCCGGGTCGGTGCTGATGACGTCCCCCTCGGCGACGGTGTCGTCGGCCTGCTGGGTCACGGTCGTCGTCAGCCCGAGTCGGGTGAGCTGGGACTCGGCGTCGGCCTGCGCCGAGCCCACGACGTCGGGCATCGCGACCGTCGCCGGCGCGGAGGACGTCTGCTCGCCGCCGCTGCTGCCGCCGTCGTTGTTCAGCAGTGCCGCGCCGACCCCGCCGATGCCCAGCACCAGCGCGACGATGAGCAGCACCCACGGCCAGCGCCTGCGGGCGGGCTCCTCCTCGTAGGGCGGGTCGCCGTCGCTGACGCGCGGCAACGCGCCCGTCGGCGGGCTCACCGGGACCGGGACCGCCACGGGCGGGGTCACGGTGGTCGCGGCGGTCGGGGGAGCGGCCGCGAACGCCTGGGTGGCGAAGCTCGCCCCGCGCAGCGGACGACCCTCCACGGCCCGGCGCAGGTCGTCGGCGAAGTCGGCGGCCGACTGGTAGCGGTGCTCCCGGTCCTTCGACAACGCCATGAGGACGACGTGGTCGACGGCCGGCGGGATCTGCGGGGCCAGCGCCGACGGCGGCCGCGGCTGCTCGGAGACGTGCTGGTACGCGACGGCGACCGGTGCGTCGCCGGTGAAGGGCGGGCGGCCGGTGAGGATCTCGTAGAGCAGGCAGCCGGTGGAGTAGAGGTCGCTGCGGGAGTCGACCTGCTCCCCGCGCGCCTGCTCCGGGGAGAGGTACTGGGCGGTGCCCATCACGGCGGAGGTCTGCGTCAATGTCGCCGAGGAGTCGCTGACGGCCCGCGCGATGCCGAAGTCCATCACCTTGATCTCGCCCGCCGGCGTGATCATCACGTTGGCGGGTTTGATGTCGCGGTGGACGATCCCCATCCGGTGGGAGTACTCCAGCCCGTTGAGGATGCCCTCGGTGATCGAGAGGCACTCCTCGATGGCGAGCGGGTGGTCGGTGCGCAGCATGTCGCGCAGCGTGCGGCCCTCGACGTACTCCATGACGATCCACGGGAGCTCGACCCGCCCACCGCCGGGCTCCACCGTGGTGTCGGCGCCGGTGTCGTAGACGGCGACGATCGAGGGGTGGTTCAGCCCGGCCGCGGCCTGCGCCTCCCGGCGGAACCGCGCCTGGAACGAGGGGTCCCGGGCCAGGTCGGAGCGCAGCAGCTTCACCGCGACCATCCGCCCGAGGCGGGTGTCGCGGGCGACGTGGACCTCGGCCATCCCGCCGCGGCCGAGCAGTGAGCCGACCTCGTACCGGCCGCCGAGCACGCGCGGTGCCGGCACCCCCTGGCCAGTCGTCGTGTCCGTCACAGCTCTCCCCGTCCCGCTTCTCCTGTTGATCCTGCCCGGCGAGCGTCCGTCTCACCCATCGAGCGCCGCCTCCATCACCGTCTTGGCCACCGGCGCGGACAACCGTCCACCGTAGGCGCTCTCGGTCGACCCGCCGTCCTCGATCACGACGGCGACGGCGACCTTCTTGCCGCCCTTCTCCGCGAAGGAGGTGAACCAGGCGTAGGGCGGCAGGCCTGCCCCGTGCTGCGCGGTCCCCGTCTTCCCCCCGACCGTGGCGCCGTCGATCTGGGCCCGGGTGCCGGTGCCGGAGGAGACGACGAGCTCCATCATCTGCTGCAACGTCTTCGCCGTGCCGGAACTGACGGCGCGGCCGAGTTCTTCCGGCGCCGGTTCCTCGATGACGTCGGCGGAGTCGGAGTCGCGCACGTTGGCGATGAGGTTGGGCTTCATGACGACCCCGTCGTTGGCGATGCCGGCCGAGAGCATCGCGACCTGCAACGGCGTCGCGACGTCGCTGCCTTGGCCGATCGCGGAGTAGGCCAGCAGCGGCCCGGCGACGGCGTCACCCGTGGGGTAGCGGCTGGTCGCGACGGAGGTCGGGATGGACAGCGACTGCCCGAACCCGAACTTCGCCGCCTGCGACTCGATGGTGTCGGCGCCGAGCTTCAGGCCGAGCGAACCGAACGCGGTGTTGCAGGAGATCTTCAGGGCGTCGGCCAGCGACACCTTGTCGCCCGGGCCGCAGGCGGTGCCCTCGTCGTTCTTCAGGGTGTTGCTGGTCTGCGGCAGCGCGAGTTCCTGCGGTCCGTCGAGCTGGGTGTCGGCGGCGTAGTCGCCGCTCTCCAACGCCGCGGCGGCGGTCACGAGCTTGAACGTCGACCCCGGCGGGTAGAGCGAGCCGGTGGCCCGGTTGACGAGCGGGTCGTCCTCGTCGGCGTTCAGCGACTTCCAGGACTGCGCCTCGGCGTCCCCGTCGTGGGTGGCCAGGGTGTTCGGGTCGTAGGTCGGGCTGGAGACCATCGCGAGGACGTCGCCGGTGTCCGGGTCGAGCGCGACGACGGCTCCCTTGCGCCCGTCGAGGGCGTCCCACGCGGCCTGCTGGACCTTGGGCCGCAGCGTCAGCGTGACGGAGGCGCCCTTGGGCTGTTCGCCCGTGAGCAGGCTGGAGAGGTTGCGGTAGAACAGCTCGTCGGCGGACCCGGCGAGGACGTCGTTCTCGGCCCGCTCGATGCCCGAGGTGCCGTAGCGCAGCGAGTAGTAGCCCGTCACGGGCGCGTACAACTGGCCCGCGGCGTAGGTGCGCAGCCGGTCGTACTGGTCGTCGGAGGGCACGCTGGACGCGATCGCGGCCCCGCCGTCGACGAGGATCGCGCCGCGTTCCCGGCCGAACTCCGCGTAGAGCTGCCGCGAGTTCCCCGGCATCGCGTTGAGCTGGTCGGCGCGCAGGAACTGGATCCACGTCGTCGAGGCGAACAGCGCGAAGAACAGGAAGGCGACGACGAGGGACAGGCGTCGCAGGGGCCGGTTCACGGGATCCTCACCGCCTGGGTCACGCCCGTGTCGCCGTCGGGGCCGTTGCGGACCTCCGCGGCGGGACGACGGGCGAGGTCGGAGACCCGCAGCAGCAGGGCCACGACGATCCAGTTCGACACCAGCGAGGACCCGCCGGCGGCGAGGAACGGCATCGTCAGACCGGTCAGCGGGATGACGCGGGTGACGCCGCCGACGACGACGAACACCTGCAGGGTCACCGAGAACGCCAGACCGGCGGCGAGCAGCTTCCCGAACCCGTCGCGGACGCCGATCGCGGTGCGCATGCCCCGCTCGACGAGCACCACGTAGAGGATCAGGACGGCGAACAGCCCGACGAGGCCGAGCTCCTCCCCGAGGGAGGAGTAGATGAAGTCGGAGTTGGCGTACGGGACGGTCTGCGGGCGGCCCTCACCGAGGCCGGTGCCGAGCAGGCCCCCGTTGGCCATGCCGTACAACCCCTGCACGAGCTGGAAGCTGGAACCGGTGCGGTTCTCGGCCGTGAAGGGGTGCAGCCAGATGTCGACGCGGGCCTCGACGTGGCCCATCGTCCGCGCCGCGAACACCGCGGCGGCGGAGAACATCAGCAGCCCGAGCACGATCCAGCTGACCCGCTCGGTCGAGACGTAGAGCACCGCGACGAACAACCCGAAGAACAGCAGGGACGTCCCGAGGTCGCGCTGCAGCACCAGGATCCCGATGCTCGCGACCCACGCCAGCAGGATCGGGCCGAGGTCGCGGGCGCGCGGCAGCTGCAGGAACAGCACCTTGCGGCCGGTGAGGCTCAACGCGTCCCGGTGCACGACGAGGTAGCCGGCGAAGAAGATCGCCAGGCAGATCTTCGCGAGTTCCCCGGGCTGGAAGGTGAACCCGGCGAGACCGATCCAGATCCGGGCGCCGTTCACGGTGCGGCCCAGGCCGGGGACCATCGGCAGCAGCAGCAGGACGAGACCGGCGACGGCCGCCGTCCAGGTGTAGCGACGCAGGATGCGGTGGTCGCGCACGAACACCAGCACGACTCCGGCCGCGATGATCCCCAGCGCCGACCAGAGGAACTGCCGGGACGCCGAGGAGGTGTCCAGCGCCTCGTCGAGGCGGTGGATCATCACCAGCCCGATGCCGTTGAGCAGGGTCGCGACGGGCAGCAGCAGCGGGTCGGCGTGCTTCGCGCGCCAGCGCAGGACCAGGTGCAGCAGGACCGCGAGACCCCCCAGACCGCCGGCGTAGGCGAAGAGGTTCGGGGGCAGCGCCCCGTCGATGGTCAGCCCGACGACGGCCCAGGCGCCGCCGGCGATGACGACGGCGAGCAGCACGAGCAGCAGTTCCACGTTGCGGCGGGTGGTGGGGTAGACGGGCAGCACGGTCGCCATCAGCCGGCACCTCCGCAGTCCTCGGGGGTCAACGTCTGCGTGGGGCTCGCGCTCGGGGTCGCGGTCGCGCTCGGGGTCGCGCTGGGAGACCCCGTGGGTGCGTCCGTGGACGCGGGCGTGGGCACCGTCGGCACGCTCGCGGGTGTCGCGGGAGAGGGTGCGGTGGCCGCGCGGCAGGCGGCGGCGAGGTCCTCGAGGTTCTGCACCGTGTCGTGGGCCCCGGCGAGGTCGCGCGCCGAGATCCTCGCCTCGACGCGGGTCGACCAGTAGGTGGGCAGGTCGGAGACGGAGATGTCGGTCGACTCCAGCACGTGCGACGTGGACAACGGGCCGATGTCCTGGGTGAGGCCCTGGTAGACCGCGACGGTCTTCCCGTCGACCCCGACGAAGTACTGCTGCTGGCTCCACCGCCAGCCGCCGAAACCGCCGGCGACGAGCAGCAGGACCAGCAGCACGGGCCCGGCGATCCAGCGGCGGCGACGCCGTCGGCGTTCGCGCTCGGTCAGGGGCGGCTGATCGTCGTCCTCCGAGTCGTCGCCGGAGTCCTCCAGCCGCGCGCGCAGGGCGGCGGCGCGGGCCGCCGGGGTGCCGGCGGCGGAGGAGCGGCGGGGACGGTGGAACGCCGCGGCGCCCACGACCTGCGGGGTGGTGGAGGGCGGTGGCCCGCCCCCGAGTTCGACGACGTCGGCGACGATGCAGGAGATGTTGTCCGGACCCCCACCGCGCAGCGCCAGTTCCACGAGGCGCTGGCACGTCGCGTCGGGGTCCATCCCCGCGGCGAGCGTCTCGGTGAGGGTCTCGTGGCTGACGACGCCGGACAGCCCGTCGCTGCAGAGCAGGTAGCGGTCGCCCGGCTTCGCCTCGCGGACCGAGACGTCGGCCTCGTCGTCGTCGCGACCGGTGAGGACGCGCATGATCACCGAACGTTGCGGGTGGCGTTCGGCCTCCTCGGGGCTGATCCGGCCCTCGTCGATGAGGCTCTGCACGTAGCTGTGGTCCTTCGTCAGCTGCGTGAGCTGACCCTCGCGCAGCAGGTAGCCGCGCGAGTCGCCGATGTGGGCGAGGACGAGTCGGCTGCCCGCCCGCAGGATCGCGGTGACCGTGGTGCCCATCCCGGACAGGTCGGGTTCGTCCTCGACCCGGCGGCGCAACTGCCCGTTGGCGGCGTCGAGGGCGGTGTGCAGGTGCTGGGCGGCGTCGTCGCTGCCGTGCGACTCCCCGTCGAGGACGGAGAGCTCCCCGACGGCGAGCGAGCTCGCGACGTCACCACCGGCGTGACCGCCCATCCCGTCGGCGATCACGAGCAGGTGCGGCCCGGCGTAGCCGGAGTCCTGGTTGTTGCTGCGTCCGAGTCCGACGTCGGAGCGCGCGGCGTAGTTCAGCGCGATGGCCACGGGCTACCTCCGGAGTTCGAGCACGGTCTTGCCGATGCGCAACGGCGTGCCGGGCTCGAAGGGGGCGGGGGTGGTCAGCTTCTCGCGACCGAGGACGGTTCCGTTCGTGGACTGCAGGTCCTCCACGACCCAGCCGTCACCGGCGGGGTTCGCGGTGATCCGCACGTGCTTGGTCGAGGCGTACTCGTCGTCGAGGACGAGCGTGCAGTCGGCGCCGCGGCCGATGAGGACGGCGGCCTGGCCGAGGCTGAGCGTCGTCCCGCGCAGCGAACCCTCGGTGACGACGAGGGTCGCCCGCTTGGGGCGCACCGGTTCCGGGGGTTGGGCGGCCTCGCGCGGCGGCTTCGCCCTCGCCCGTTCCGTCCGGCGGGTGGTGACCCTCGTGCCCAGCAGGTCGGCGCGCAGGACGCTGACGATCGCGAGGACGAAGAGCCAGATGACGATCAACAGCCCCAGTCGCAGGACGGTGAGGGTCAGTTCGCTCACGGAGCCGTTCCCCTCGCCGCGCCCGGGGTCACGTCCAGCCCTCGTCCCGGCGCGCGGAGTGGAACACCAGCCTGGTGCGCCCCACGGTGATCGTCGTGCCGTCGAAGAGGTCCATCGAGGAGACCCGTTCGCCGTCGACGAAGGTGCCGTTGGTGGAGCTGAGGTCGGACAGCCGTGCTCCCTGGCCCACGACGCGGATCTCGGCGTGGCGGCGCGAGACGCCCGGGTCGTCGACGACGACGTCCGCGTCGGAACCGCGGCCGATGACCGTCACCGACTCCGCCAGCACGTAGCCGCGCCCGTCGACCTCGAGCCGCGGCCGGCCCGCGTCGGCGGTCTTCGGGGTGGACGGGGCGACCCGGCCCTTGACGGTGGAGGAGAGGACGCGGAAGACGCCCGTCTCCAGGTCGTCGGCCTCGTGGAAGTCGACGCGGACCGGGCCCACGAAGGAGTAGCGCTGCTTCTCGGCGTGCTGGGTCACCGCCGCGACGAGCTCGTCGGCGAGGGTGTCCTGCCAGGAGGCGATCTTCTCGTGGTCGGCGGGGCCGAGCTCGACGATGAAGCTGTTCGGGACGAGCGTGCGCCCGCGGGACAGCACGGCCGCCCGGTCGTCCAGCTCACGGCGCAGGGCGCTCGCGACCTCGACGGGCTGCACCTCGCTGCGGAAGGCCCGCGCGAAGACGCCGTTGACGGCGCGTTCCACGCCGCGTTCGAAGCGGTCCAGGACTCCCACGTCGAGCCTCCTCCCAAGATCGTCACCGATGGTCCAGCCCTCGGCATGGTAGCCGGGACGCCCCCTCCTGCCGGTGTGGACGCGGTGCACGCCGGTGGAGCTGTCGTGATGAGCCGTCCTGCCCGTGTCCTCCGGACCGTCCGGGGGCTGGTACGGTTTAGAGGTCTGCGCGAGTGGCGGAATAGGCAGACGCGCACGGTTCAGGTCCGTGTGCCCGAAAGGGCGTGGGGGTTCAACTCCCCCCTCGCGCACAGATGGTGAAGGCCCCGGTCGAGAGACCGGGGCCTTCGTCGTTCCCGGGCGTCATGCCGTTCAACATCTTTGATCTCCGCCGGTGACCCCTTGATCGACACCATAACTTTGCATAACAATGATTCGTGGTCTCCGACATCGATGCTCTCCTCGAGGGGGGCGAGACGTTCACCGTCGAGTTCGAGCGCGGTTCCATCTCGGACAGCGATCTCGTCGAGGCCGTCACCTGCCTGGCCAACGGCGACGGTGGGGTTCTCCTCCTGGGGGTCGAGGACGACGGCAGTGTGAGCGGCGCCGCCCCACGGCACGGCTCGCGCACCGACCCGGCGCAGGTGGCTGGCCTGGTGCAGAACAAGACCGAGCCGGCCCACCCCGTCGACGTCACCGTCGTGCCCCGGAGCGGTGGTGACGTCGTCGTCATCGAGGTTCCACGCGCCCAGCCCGGTCCGATCGCCACGAAGAAGGGACTCTTCGTCCGGCGGGCGCTCAACAGCAAGGGACGGCCCGAGTGCCGTCCCATGACGCCGCACGAGGTCGTCAGTCTCGGACTGGTCACGCGCGGGATCGACTACGCCGCCACCCCCGCTCGTGGCGCCACGTTCGACGATCTGGACTCGCGGGAGTTCGACCGCTTCCGACGACTGTGCTCACGATCGGGAGACGCGGAGATCGCGCGCCTGTCCGATCGCGACATCTGTTCTGCGTTGGGGGTGCTCGGACCGGACGACGTGCTGGGCCTGGGAGCGGTGCTGCTCTTCGGCACCGTGCCCGCTGTGCAGCGCTGGCTTCCCACCGCAGAGGTCCTCTTCCAGGACGCGAGGGTGGACTCCTCCATCAGCGTCCGGTTCGTCGCTCCGCTGCTGTTCGCCGCAGCAGAGGTCGCCAGGCACCTGGACGTCCGGAACACCAGTACGGAGCTGATGAGCGGATTGCTGCGCATCGATGTTCCTCTCCTCGCAGAGCAGACCCGGCGCGAATCGGTCGCCAACGCCCTCGTGCACCGGGACTACGCCGAGGTCGGTCCGACGGCGGTCCGGCTCAGTTCGACGCACTTCTCCGTGAACAGTCCAGGAGGCTTCCCGCCCGGGATCACCGTGTTCAACCTCCTGGAGCAGAGCCGCCCTCGGAGTCCGATCCTCGCGGACGCCTTCAAGCGTGCCGGGCTGGTGGAGCGCAAGGGCAAGGGCGTCAACGAGATGTTCGAGTCCCAGTTGCGAGCGGGACGCGAGGTCCCGGACTACTCGGGTTCCACCACCTCGTCGGTGGACGTCTCGGTCCCGTTGGCGACAGCTGACCTCGACCTCGTCCGCTTCCTCGTCTCCTTCGAGAACGATCACCAGCAGTCGCTGGGGCTCGACGAACTCCGTGTCCTCCACGACGTCAAGGCTCAGGGCTCCGCCACGAACGCGGAACTCTCGGAGTCCCTCATGCGGACCGTCGCGTCGGTGAGAGCCACGACCACTCACCTCCTCGAACGCGGCGTGCTCGAGGCGAGGGGCAGCGGTCGCAACAGGAGGTTCCACCTCACGGCGAGGTTCTACGACCTGGCACAGGACCGCAACGCCTACGTGAGGGTTCGAGGGATGGATCCGCTCCAGCAGGAGCAGATGGTACTCGGGTACGTCCGGTCCTACGGCTCGATCACCCGTGCCCAGGCCGCAGACCTGTGTCAGGTGACGCCCGTCGAGGCGCGTCGACTGCTCAAGGCGCTGACGGACCGGGGGACACTGGCCCTGGTCGGAGAGCGCAGGACCTCGCGCTACGAGCTCCCCTCCTGACCGGCCCGGCCCCGGACGACTCCACCTCAGGTCAGGGAGCCCACGGCGGTGCTCGACCGGACGCCCGTCAGGTGCTCCCCGATCGCCCACGCGACCCGCGGCAGGTCCTGCCCCCTGGCGCTGCGCGGGATCGCCACCTGCTTGCTCGGACCCACCAGTCCGAGGCGGGAGGGTCCGTAGAAACCGCCCTGCTCGGCCGCCGGGTCCGCGGCGGCGAACAGCAGCGGTTCGGCGCCCTGCCACGGTTCCTGCGAGGGGATCACGGTGTGCCGCACGGGCGGGAGGTCCACGGTGCGGCCGAGGTTGCGGCCGGCGGTCTGCAGGTTCGTGCGGGTGTAACCGGGGTGGGCGATCGTGCTGAGCAGACCCCAGCCGTTGTCCCGGGACAGTTCGGCCAGCCGCAGCCCCAGGAGCGTGTCCGCGAGCTTCGACTGCGCGTAGGCCAGTGCCGGGCGGTAGCGCGCGGCCCAGTTGAGGTCGCGGACGTGCAGCCGCCCGAACCCGGCGGCCGCGCTCGACATGGTCGCGACCCGCGGCGCGGGGCCTTCCAGCAGCAGCGGCAGCAGGTGCACGGTCAGGGCGAACGGCCCGAGGAAGTTCGTCCCGAACTGCAGCTCGAAACCGTCGGCGGTGAGGATCCGCTGCGGCGGGATCATCACGCCGGCGTTGTTGACGAGGGTGTCGAGGCGGCCGTCGGCGCGGATCCCGTCGGCGAACTCGCGGACGCTCGCGAGGTCGGCCAGGTCCAGGCGCCGGACGGTGAGGTCCGCGCCGGGCACCGCCTCGGCGATCTCCCGGGCGGCGGCCTCGCCCTTGGCGGGCGTGCGGACGGCGAGGACGACGGAGGCCCCCGCGCCGGCGAGGCGCTTCGCGGCCTCCTTGCCGGTGCCGCTGTTGGCGCCGGTGACGACGATGCGGCGCCCGGACTGGTCGGGGACTGCGTACACGGTGACTCCTGGGGATTCGTGGGACCATCAGACCGGTGGTCTGTTGGAAAGGTAACAGACCGACGGTCTCTAAGGAAGTCATGTCCCAGCAGTCCTTCGTCCGTGCGCGCACCGACGACCAGCGCGCCGCGCGCCGCGAAGCGATCCTCACGACCGCGGGGGAGTACCTCGACGAGGTGCGGGTCGCCGACCTCGGCCTCAACGAACTCGCCCGCCGCGTCGGCCTGGCCAAGTCGAACCTGCTGCGCTACTTCGAGTCCCGCGAGGCCGTGCTGCTGGAACTCCTCGACCGCGCCCACGCGGAGTGGCTGGACGCCCTCGAGCAGCGCCTCGACGGCGACCAGGACCCCGAGGTCCTGGCCCTCGCCATCGCCGAGACCGCCGCCGCCCGCCCCCGGTTCTGCGAACTCGTCTCCGCCTCGACCGGGATCCTCGAGCACAACGTCTCCGCCGAGGTCGCCGCCACCCACAAGCGGGCGTCGCTGCACCTCGCGCGCCGCCTCGCCCGCCTCGTCGGGCCGGACGACGGCCCCCGCGCCATGGCGGTCACCGGTGTCGTCCTGGTGACCATCGCCGGGCTGTGGTCGATGTGCCGCCCGTCGGAGGGGATGCTCCAGGCCTACCGGGAGAACCCCGAACTCGCCGTCTTCCGCATCGACTTCACCACCGGCGTCCGCGAACTCGTCGCGACCTTCCTCGCCGGACTCTCCGTGCGGGAACCGCGGCTCTGAGGGTCGCTCCACCGGACCACGGGGAAGAACGGCGCCCGCCCCGGACTTCCTCCCCCATGACGGACCCGCAGAACGACCTGCTCGACCTCGTCGCCTCCACCCGCAACAGCGTCCTCGTGACGCTGAAGCGCGACGGGCGACCGCAGCTGTCCAACGTCAGCCACCACTTCGACCGGGCCACCGGCCTGATCCGCATCTCCGTCACCGCCGGCCGCGCCAAGTCCAAGAACCTCGAACGCGACCCGCGCGCCAGCCTGCACGTCACCTCCCCCGACTTCTGGAGCTGGGTCGTCGTCGAGGGCGACGCCACCCTCTCCGCCGTCGCCGAGCGCGAGGACGACGAGGCCGTCGAGGAACTCGTCGACCTCTACCGGGCGCTCGCGGGTGAGCACCCGGACTGGGACGACTACCGCCGCGCGATGGTCGCCGACCGGCGGCGTGTCGTCCGGCTGCCCGTCGGGCACGTCTACGGGCAGCCGCCGCAGTAGCTTCGGCGCATGGCCGTCATCCACCGGGCGCAGCTCACGCCCACCAAGCTCGAGGCGCTGTCCGACTGGTTGCCGCGGCAACCCTGGAGCGGGGTCGCGGCCGGCGCGGAACTGCTCCAGGTCGGCCGGTTCCGCTTCGACGACCCCGCCGGTGAGGTCGGGGTCGAGACGATGCTCGTCCGGGTCGGTGAGGGACCGGTGCTGCAGGCGCCGCTGACCTACCGCGCGGCTCCGCTGGAGGGGGCGGAGGAGTTCCTGGTCACGACGATGGACCACTCCGTCCTCGGACCGCGCTGGGTCTACGACGCGGTCGGCGATCCCGTCTACGCCGACGTCCTGCACCGCGCGATCGTCACCGGTGGCACCGAGGCGGACATCCAGGTCGCCGTCGACGGGCGCTTCGAACCCGGCCCCAAGCACGCCACGGCCCGGGGCAGCGGATCGGCGTCGGACGCCCCGACGATCACATCGGTCCAGGTCACGACGGCCGGCGCGGTCACCACGATCACGACCGCCGCAGGTGACCTCGTCGTGCAGCGCGTGCTCGGCGGCGACGTGCCCGCCGGTGAGACCCTCACCGCCTCCTGGGGAGAGGACCGGTCCGCCGTGCTCGCCGTCGCCACCTCCTGAGCCTTGCGGGTGGGAGGGGATGCTCCGAGACTGGCGCGGAAGATCACGAGGGCGGATCGACGTCGACCGTCCCGACGAGAGGACGTTCGATGCCGCAGGTCGTCTCCTTCGGAGCGCACATCGCCGACGCGCTGGGGTGGCCGTTCACGGCCGTCCCGCCGGGACAGCAGCTCGCCCCGCTGGAGCAGATCCGGTTCACCGTCGCCGGGACCGCGGCCGCACCGTCGGTGAACCTCGCGAAGCTCGGCGTCGACGTGGCCAGCGTCGGCCGGGTCGGTGCGGACACCATCGGTGACTTCGTCCGCACCACCATGACCGGCTACGGCGTGAACGTCGACCACCTGCTCACCGACCCCGACCGGCAGACCTCGGCGAGCCTGCTGCCGATCCGCGCCGACGGTTCCCGGCCGGCGCTGCACGTCATCGGCGCGAACGCGGGGCTGCGGGAGGAGGACGTCCCGTGGGACGTCGTCGCGCAGGCGCAGGTCTTCCACCTCGGCGGGTTGTTCGTCCTGCCGGGCATCGACGGCGAACCCGCCGGCCGGATCCTGCAGAAGGCCAAGGAGCTCGGACTGACCACCACCGTCGACTTCCTCATGAGCCCGCGCCCCGACGCCGCGGAACTCCTCGAACCCGTCCTGCCGCACGTCGACTACCTCATGCCGAACATCGAGGAGGCCGGGTGGCTCGTCGGCACCGAGGACCGCGCCGAGATCATCACCTGGTTGCACGCCAAGGGGGTCGGCTGCACCGTCCTCACCCTCGGCGGCGACGGCGTCAGCGTCGCCCGCAACGGTGAGGCCGAGACCGTCGTCCCCGCGTTCGACGTCGACGTCGTGGACACCACGGGCTGCGGGGACGCGTTCACGTCGGGTTTCGTCTCCGGGTTGCTGGAAGGGCTCGACCTGATCGCCGCCGCCGACCGCGGCCTGGCCTGCGGCAGCCTCGTCGCCACCGGGCTCGGCTCCGACGCCGGCATCGTCGACCTCGCCCAGGTCGAGGAGTTCCGCCGGACGGGGCGGGGCTGACGTGCTGGAGCGTGAACGGGAAGAGGTCGTGGAGTTCGCCCGGCGGATGGTCTCCGACGGGCTCGTGGTGGGCACGTCGGGGAACGTGTCGGTGCGCGCGGGGGACCTCGTCGCCGTCACCCCGAGTGGAACGGACTACGGGTCGATGACGGTCTCGGACGTCGTCGTCGTCGACCTCGCCGGGAAGGTCGTGGCGGGTTCGCTGAGACCCACCTCGGAACTCCCGCTGCACCTCGTGGCCTACCGCGAGCACGGGGCCGGGGCGGTCGTGCACACCCACTCCCCGGCCGCGACGGCGCTGTCGTTGCTGCGCGAGGAACTCCCGCCCGTGCACTACCAGATCGCGATGTTCGGCGGTTCCGTCCTCGTCGCCCCGTACGCCACGTTCGGCACGGACGAGTTGCGCGACAACGCCTCCCGGTCCCTGGAGGGTCGGAGCGCGGTGATCCTGAAGCACCACGGGACCCTCACGACGGGCGGGGACCTGCGGGGTGCCTACGACCGGGCGCGGCAGCTGGAGTGGTTGTGCGACGTCTACCTGCGCGCGGCCGCCGTCGCGGAACCCGCGGCACTCCCGGCCGACGAGATCGAACGCGTCGTGGCGAAGTTCGCCGACTACGGCCAGCCCCCGCCGGCCCGGGGGTAGGGAGCCAGGGTCGACTCGGGGATCGTTCAGGGTTCGTCCCCGATGTCGGGGTGACCCGGTGGCGGCACAGTTGAGCCATCGGCACCGCACGGTGCGGAACGCCACGACGAAGGAGCACCACCGTGAACGCCATCCACACCGGCTTCGCCCGCCAGGGACTGTCCCGCCCGCAGGACCGCCGTCTCCTCGGCGGGGTCTGCGCCGGCCTCGCCGAACGCTTCGGGCTGGACCCCTGGGTGATGCGCGCCGTCTTCATCGCGACCCTCGTCGTGGTCCCCGGCAGCCAGGTGCTGATCTACCCGGTGCTGTGGGTGCTCATGCCGTCGCGGGGTGCCGCGGCCGCCGCGACCACCCACCCCGCCGGCTGATCCTCCGGAGTCCGTCGCGGCAGGGTGGTGCTCCCCGCGCGGTGGAGGTCAGCCCTGGACCAGCTCGTCGATCGCCTGCTGGGTCACGGCGAGCGCCTGGATCGTGGCCTCGATGTCGCGGATGCTGGACACCGCCGCGCTCGTCTGGGCGCGGATGTCCTGGATCTGCTGGGAGATGTTCTCCGTGGCCCGGCCCGTCTCGGTGGCCAGCTCCTTGACCTCGCTGGCCACGACCGCGAAACCGCGTCCGGCCTCCCCGGCGCGGGCGGCCTCGATGGTGGCGTTCAGCGCCAGGAGGTTGGTCTGGGAGGCGATCGCGGTGATGAGCTTGACGACGGTCCCGATCTGCGCGCTGCTCGCGTCCAGCTCGCCGACGGCACGAGCGGCCTCGGTGGCCCGGGTGACGGCGGCGGCCACGGCCATCGACAGGTCGGCGCTGACGCCCGCGAGGCGGGACGTGGAATCCGTGAGCTGGCCGACCTGCTGCTCGGCGACGTCCTGCAGGCTCTTCTCCTGGTGGATGTCGCGCAGCGCTCCGGCCACCCGCAGGGGCGTGCCGTCGGGGCTGCGCTTGGTCGCGCCCGTGGCGACGAACCAGCGGTAGCTGCCGTCCTTGAGCTTGAGGCGGTACTCGATGTCGTAGGGGGTGCGGCCGGTGCGGTCGGTGAGGTGAGCGAGGAACGCGGCGACCGTGGCCGGTGCGTCCTCCGGGTGCAACCGCGAGCCCCAGCTGTCGAGGACGTCGGGGAAGTCCCGCTCGTCCCGGAAGCCCAGCATGTGGCGGAACTGCGGGGACCAGTTGAACCGGTTCCGGGGGTTGACGGGGTCGTGGGCGACGACGTCCATGTCCCACAGGCCGATGCCGGCGGCCTGCACCATCAGGTCGTAGCGCTCAGCGCTGGCGCCGTTCGCGTGCTGGAGCTCCTCCAGCTGCGCGCGGAGCGCCGTGACCTCGTGGTCGTGCTCCGCCGAGGTCGAGGCCGCCGTCCGCAACCGGTCGGTTTCCACGGCCTGCTTCGTCTTCTTGCTCCACAAGGGGACCACATCCATCTAGCCGGCCGACGGTCGTCAGGGGCTCCGGACGAAGCCTCGCCCCTGCGGTATCGGCAGGTGTGACCGTCCCTTGAGGGAGCGTGCGTCGCGACGCCGTCCGGTGACTCGGACGACGGGCGCCACGCGGTCGTGGGGTGACCGTGCGCGGCCCGGCGATGGCAGTCTGGAGCCATGGACCTCATCGCAGTCACCGGCGCCACCGGAGCGGTCGGCGGCCGGATCGCCCGGGCGCTGTCCTCGGCCGGTGTCCAGCAGCGACTCGTCGTGCGTGACGCCTCCCGCGCCCCGGACCTGCCGGGGGCCGGGGTGCGGACCGCGGGCTACGGCGACGCGAAGGCGCTGAAGCACGCGTTCCACGGGGTCCACACGCTGTTCTTCGCCTCCGCGGCCGAGGACGAGCACCGCCTCGACCAGCACCGCTCGGTCGTGGAGGCCGCGGCCGCGGCGGGGGTGCAGCGGGTCGTCTACACGTCGTTCCTCAACGCCGCCGCGGACTGCACGTTCACCTTCGGTCGCGACCACTTCGCCACCGAGGAGATGCTGAGCGCGGGGAAGTTCGGGACGACGTTCCTGCGCGACTCCTTCTACTCCGACATCCTCCCGGAGTTCGTCGTCGAGGGAGCGCTGCGCGGTCCGGGCGGAGCGGGCCGGGTGGGTGCGGTCGCCCGCGCCGACGTCGCCGAGGTCGCGGTCGCCGCCCTCCTCGACGACGCCCACGCCGGCCGCAGCTACGACCTGACGGGTCCGCAGGCGCTGACGTTCTCCGAGATCGCCGCGACGATCTCCCGCGTCCAGGGTCGGGAGGTCACCTACGTCGAGGAGACGCTGGAGGAGGCCTACGACGCGCGGGCGGGTTTCGGCGCGCCCGACTGGATGGTGGAGGGGTGGGTCAGCACCTACACGGCCATCGCGAAGGGCGAGCTCGACGTCGTCTCGGACGACGTGGAATCCGTCACGGGCCATCCCGCGCGCAGCCTCGAGGACGTCCTCGCCGGGCGGTGAGGATCAGCGGACGGTGAGGTGCCGCGTCAGCACGCGGTCGCGTCCGGCGGCCTTCGCCGCGTACAGCAACTCGTCGGCCGCGCGCAGCAGGTCGTCCGCGCTGCGCGCACCGCCCACGCCGGTGAGGACCGCCCCGATCGAGACGGTGACGTGCAAGCCCGGGACCACCTCGTCCCAGCAGGTCTCGGACACCTTGCGGCGCAAGCGGTCCAGCCGCAACTGCATCCCGTCGGCGAGGTGGTCGACGCGTTCGGGGCCGGGCAGCAGGCAGACCAGGGCGAACTCCTCACCCCCGATGCGGGCGAGCACGTCACGACGGCGGACCTCCTCGCGCATGATCACCCCCAGCCGTCGCAGGACCTCGTCGCCCACGGCGTGGCCGAACGTGTCGTTGACCCGTTTGAAGTGGTCGACGTCGAGCAGGGCGACGCAGACGAGGTCGCGCTCGCAGGCACCCGCCAGGAGTTCCGGCAGGGCGACGTCGAAGGACCGGCGGTTGTCCAGACCGGTCAGCGGGTCCTCGTGGGCCTGGCGACCCAGCGACGCCGCCTCGTGGCGCAGCTCGCTGAGTTCCACCGTCTGCCCGAGGAGCCGGGCCCGCACCTCGGCCGTCTGGGTCCGCTGCGTCGACTCGAGGTCGTGGAAGCGGCGGTAGGCGGCGAGGGCCTCGCGGAACTGCCCGAGTTCCTCGTGGCACTGGGCGGTGTTGTGGAACGCCCGGGCGAGCACGCTCGCGTCGTGGACCTCCGTGGCCAGGGCGACGACGTCGTCGAACCGTTCGACCGCCTCGGCGAACGCGCGGCGGCGTTGCGCGTCCATCGCCAGGGTCTCCAGCACCCCGACCTCCAGTCCGCGGTACCCGTGCTCACGGGTGAGGGCCATGGCGGTGGCCAGGGTCGTCTCGGCGACCTCGGCGTCACCCAGGTACGCCGACAGGGTTCCGGAGTTCAGCAGCGACAACGCCTGCCGGTAGGGGTTCCCGACCTCGTGGGCGAGGACGAGCGCGCGCTGGGAGAGGTCGACCCCGCGGTGCAGCCGGTCGGTGTCGACCTCGCGTCCGGAGTGCGCCTCCTGCACCACGAGGTCGGCCGTGTTCGTCAGGAGGCAGAACACCGTCTCGCTCGACACCCCGCCGCCGGCGATCTCCTCGGACGCGCGGTCGAAGAGTTGTGCGGCCTCGGCGAAGTCGCCCATCGCGGACCGGATCGTCCCGGCCCGGTTGAACGTGCCCGAGCGCAGCTCCGGGTCGTCGAGGGTGAGGGCGCGTTCGATGCTGCGCTCGATCGACTCCAGCGCCTCGTCGTAGAGGGCGAGGTTCAGGTAGGCGAAGGACAGCAGGTTCAGCGCGTCGACCTGTCCGCCCCGGTCGCCGAGCCGTTCGGCGACCAGCACGGCCTCGTTGCCGGCGCGGGCGGCGTCCTCGACGTCGCCCAGGCGCAGGGCCTGGTTGCAGACGAGCCGCAGGGCCAGGGCCAGTGCGGTGTCGTCCCCGGCGGCGGCGGCGATCGCCACCGCCTGCTCGGCCAGCAATCGGCCGCCGCGGTAGTCGCCCCGGGTGCGGGCAGCCTCGGAGCGCGCCAGCAGGTCCGACGTGTCGTCGGTCGCTGTCGCGTCGCCCTGGGCACGCTCCGTCAGCACCCTGACAGCATCGACCACGGGCGGCTCACCTTGACAGTGCCCCACCCGGAAGGATCATTGGCCCGCGTGGATCTGCACGAGACCCTGGAGCGACTCGACGGGGGCCCGTACGCCCGGTACCGCTCGCTGACCGGTCGGCCCTGGCCGCTGGCACCCGGGGTCACGGCGACGCTGACGCACACCCAGGCCGACCCGTTCGCGCCACCGTCGCGGTGGGAGGTGCGTCTCGCCGACACCCCGTTCGCGGCGCTCGACCTGCGTCCTGCCGTCCGGCGTCGGGCCCTCGCGGGGTTCCTGGCCCGCTCGGCCGCCACCCCGCGGTCCGCCTTCCGGATCGACGCCGGCGGCCAGGAGGTGCTGCAGCGCAGCAGTTTCGAGGTCTCGGCCGACGGGAGTGCGCTGCTGCGCCTCGGCTACCACCTGCCGGGTCCGCGACGACGGATCGACGGCCGCACGGCCGCGGCCGACCTCACCCGGGAGCTCCCCGACCTGCTCGCGGACCACGTCCTCGGCGTCGACCTCGAGCAGGCCCGCGCGTTCGTCGACGCCGTCGAGGACGCCGACCACCTGCGCCGCGCCCTCCCCGGGAGGGGGCTCGTCGCCTTCGTCGCCGACGGTGCGGTGCTGCCGCGGGCCAGCGGCGTCGACGACCGACCCGCCCGTGACGCCGTTCCCTTCGCCTCCCCGGAGTCGCTGCGGGTGAGCGTCGACCTGCCGCACCGGGGTGCGACCACGGGCCTGGGGATCCCCACGGGCGTGACCGTGATCGTCGGCGGCGGCTTCCACGGCAAGTCGACGCTGCTGCGGGCTCTGGAGGCCGGTGTCCACGACCACGTGCCGGGCGACGGTCGCGACCTGGTCGTCACCACCGGCGACGCCGTCGCGATCCGGGCGGAGGACGGCCGCAACGTCACCCGCGTCGACGTCGGCGCCTTCGTCACCGGCCTGCCGGGCGGGCTGGACCCCCGTGACTTCTCCACCGCCGACGCCTCGGGGTCGACGTCGCAGGCCGCGGCGACCCTGGAGGCGCTCGAGGCCGGGTCGCGGCTGCTGCTGATCGACGAGGACACCGCGGCGAGCAACCTCATGGTCCGCGACGCGCGCATGCAGGAACTCGTCGCCAAGACCTCGGAACCGCTGAACCCCTTCGTCGACCTCGTCCGCTCGCTCGGCGAGGACCACGGCGTCTCGACCGTCCTCGTCGTCGGCGCCTCGGGGGACTACCTCGACGTCGCCGACCGGGTGCTGCTGATGGACTCCTACCGCTGCACCGACATCACCGCCCGGGCCCGTGAGGTCGCCGCCCGCCCGACCGGCCGGGTCGTGGAGGCGGGCCGGTTCCCGCCCGTCCGCCCCCGCGTCCCGGAACCGGGCAGCGTCGACCCGACCGTGAAGGGGAGGCGGCGGATCTCGGCCGTCGGCACCGACACCCTCCGCTTCGGCGAGCAGGACGTGGACGTCCGCGCCGTCCGTCAGTTCACCGACGCCGGCCAGGTCACCGGGGCGGGGTTGGCCCTCGACCACGCCGTCGCGGCCGGTCACCTCGACGGCCGGCGCACGCTGGCGCAGGTCCTCGACCTCCTCGACGCCGACCTCGCCGGTCCGGTCGCGGACTGGGTCGACGGTTCACCGGCCGACGTCGCCGTTCCCCGCCGGCACGAGGTGGCCGCCGCCCTCAACCGGCTCCGCGTCCTCCGGGTCCGCCGGCTGCCGCAACCGGAGCGCTGACCGGGACGCGGACCGGGCGCTGACCGGGACCAGGTCCCGAACCCACCGATCGGCCCAGCCAGAACCGGGACCACCCCGTCGATCCCCTAGCAGTGACGAACAGCGCGACCCGGCCGGACGCCAGGGTGACGGTCGTCGCCCTGGCCTGCGTCGCCGTGGGCGCGGCCCTGCTCCTCCCGGTGGGCCGGCCCGTGTCGTCCGCGCTGCTCGCGGGCGCCCACCTGGTGGCCGTCCTGGTCCTCGCCCGCGGGGCGCAGCGCCGCACCGACGACGTCGTCTGGCGCTGGTTCGCGGCCGCGTCGGTGGTCGTGGGCGTCCCGCCGGTGCTGGCCCTCGTCACGGGCGAGCGGAGCCTCGGGCTCCTCGGTGGGTGCGTCCTCGCGGCGATCCCCCTCGCCTACCAGGGGCTGGTGCGCTGGAACCGCTTCCGCACCTACACCTCCGACCCCGGTGACTTCCTCAACGGCCTCAGCGCGGTGCTGGCCTGCGCCGGCGCCGGGATCGTCGCCGAGCAGCGCTTCCACCTCCTGCCGCCCGGGTGGCCCGACTGGAAGGTGCAGCTCTGGCTGCTGGTCGCGGGGTCGCTGGTCATCCTGCTCGGGACCGCCCTGACGGTCGCCGGCGTCGGCGGCCTCTCCCGGGACCCCCGCACGTGGCTGATCGTGGCGGCGCTCGTCGGCGTCGGACTCGTCAGCTCGACCCTGCGCGGGCACCCCGGTGACGCCGTCCACGGCCAGGCCGCGTGGACGCTCGCGTTCCTGGTCATCGCCTACGCCTCCACCCGTCGCGGGCGACCGGTTCCCGTAGCCGCGACGAGCCAGGCCCCGGCGGTCGGCGCGCTCATCGTGCTCGCTCTCGCCGTGGTGGTGCTCGTCGCCGACGGACGGGCCGACGGCTGGCACGCGACGGCCTACGCCTCGGCCGCCATCCTCGGCATCACCTTCCGCGTCGTGCACCTGGTCCGCGAGCTCGCCCAGCTGGCCGAGTCACGCCACCAGGCCCTCACCGACGAGCTCACCGGGGTCGGCAACCGGCGCGCGCTGGTCCGCGAACTCGAGGACCTCGTCGGGCGGGGTCTGCCCGCGGCGATGCTGCTGCTCGACGTCGACCACTTCAAGGAGGTCAACGACCGGCAGGGCCACCACGCCGGCGACGACCTGCTGCGTCGCGTCGCGGTGAGCGTGCGGCGGGCCCTGCCCGCCGACGCCGTGCTCACCCGCATCGGCGGTGACGAGTTCGCCGTCGTCATGCCGGGCCGGGACGAGGACCAGGCCGTCGAGATCGCCGCCACGGTGCACCGGGCCGTCGCCGCGCAGGTCGAGATCGGGCTCAGCATCGGGGTGCGGTCGCTGCCCGCCGGAGGTTTCGACCCCGACCGGTTGCTGCGCCAGGCCGACGCCGCGATGTACACCGCGAAGACCTCCGGCGGGGGCGTCAGCCTCTACGACTGTGAGGTCGACGCCCGGCTGCGCGACCGGGCCGCGCTGGTGGCCGACCTGAAGGCCCTCGTCGGCGCCGGGGAGCAGCAGATGCGGCGCGAGATCGCCGTGCACTACCAACCGCAGCTCGACGTGGTGACCCGTCGGGTGGTCGGGGTCGAGGCGCTCGTCCGCTGGCAGCACCCCACGCGCGGACTGCTGCCCCCGTTGACCTTCCTCGACCTCGTCGAGGAGCACGGTCTGATGGACGCCCTGACCGTGCACCTGCTCCAGCGGGCGGTCGAGGAGTCGAGGCCCTGGAGCGACGGCGGCGTGCCGCTGCGCATCTCGGTGAACCTGTCCGCGTCGTCGCTGACGCACCCGGGCCTGCTGTGCCTGGTCGACCGCGTCCTCGAGCAGACCGGCCTCGCCCCGGGCCGCCTCGTCCTCGAGGTGACCGAGACGACCCTCATGGCCGACCCCGACCTGGCCCTCGCCGTCACCCACGAGCTGACCCGCCGCGGGGTCCAGCTGAGCATCGACGACTACGGGACGGGCTACTCCTCGCTGGCCTACCTGACCGACCTGCCCGCGACGGAGCTCAAGCTGGACCGCGCCTTCACGATGCGCGTGCTCACCGAACCCCGCACCGCCGAGATCGTCGAGGCCACCGTGGCGCTCGCGCACCGGCTGGGGCTGCGCGTCGTCGCGGAGGGGGTCGAGGACGAGGCGACCCTGACGGTCCTGCGGGGCCTCGACGTCGACGAGTCGCAGGGCTACCTGCACGCGCGGCCGTTGCCGCCGGCGGAGTTCGCGGCCTGGCTGGCGGCCGGAGCGCGGCGGGATCAGGTCGTGGGGGCGCCCGCGCCGCGCCAGGTCTGACCCTGCTGGGTGCCGCCCGGCACCTGGCCGGGCCGGCCGCCCGTCGGGTGGCGGCCGAACTGGCCGCCGCCCGGGAACCCGGACTGCTCCTGGGTGGTGCCGCCGGCGGCGTCACCGCGGGTCGCGGCGTATGCGACCCCGCCGGTCAGGCCGGTGACGACGACGACCGTCGCGATCGCGACGACCGGCTTCTGCCACCACGGCGACCGGCCCGGCGCGGCGGGGCCGGCGATCGGCTGGGTGAACGGCTCACTCACAGGGGACTCCTCGAACGCGGTGCCCACCGCCCACAGCGGGCGGTTTCCTCCCGACGGTCGGCACCGATCCTGTGATCTCGCCCAGGACGGGGTCAGGACGAGGTGGGAACTCCCGCGTGCGGGGGCACGCCGCACCCCGCAGGGTGGGCGGATGAGCACCGAGAGCACCGACAGCAACGAGAGCACCGATCAGGTCGACGTCTTCGACAACGCCGAGGTCCACGCCGTCGAGGAGGGCGGGAGCCGCGAGAACGCCCGCTCCTCCGACTCCGGCCCGATCCCCAGCCCCGCCCGCGACCCCCAGGACCCGTTCGGGCTCGAGGACGACGTCGCGGACGGGACCGGCGCGGGTGACCCGACGGCCGGGGTGCAGATCTCCGCGGAGGACCTCGCCGAGGCCGTCCCCGGCGACGACGGGCCCACCGGCACCCGCTAGTCCCTGGTGTCCAGGGTCGGCGTGGTCCCGCCGGACTGACGCGCGAGCAGGTCGCGGATCTCGGTGAGCAGCAGGATGTCCTCGGACGGGGACTTGGGCTCCGCGACCTCGCCCCGCTTGCGGAGGGCGAGCAGGCGGTTGATCGGGACGACGATCAGGAAGTAGACGGCGGCCGCGATGATCAGGAAGTTGATGACCGCGCCGACGATGGTCCCGACCTGGATGCCGACGATCTGCCCGTCGATCACGCGGAGCTTGATGACCCACGTCCCGTTCAGGTCGGGCGCGCCGCCGATCGCGGCGATGATCGGGTTGATGAGCCCATCGACGACGGACTTGATGATCCCCGAGAACGCCGCACCGATGACGACCGCGACCGCCAGGTCGATGACGTTGCCCCGCAGGATGAAGTCCTTGAAACCGTTGACGATGTTCACGGGAGTCCCCTTCTCGAGCTCAGTGGTCCGTGACCGACCCTAGGGGCGTGGATCACACGCGCACCAGACTCACGATCGTCGGCCTCGGGGCGGCGGGCTCGAGCCTGGCCTGGCGCCTGGCCGGCACCGCCGTCCCCTTCGACGTGGTCGAGGCCCCCCGAGGGGCGACCCAGCGGACCCAGGACCGCACCTGGAGCACCTGGGGGGCGAGCGGTCCGGGGCCGTTCGGTCACCTCGTCGCCGCGTCCTGGCCCCGGGTCCGCGTCGTGGGGGAGGACGCGGCCGTCACGGCCGACCTCGGCTCGTGGCGCTACCGGATGCTGCACTCCACCGACCTCGACCGGGCCGTCCGCGAGCGCCTCGCCGCTCACGGCGTCCCGATCCTCGAACAGGTCGTCGACGACCCCGCGTCGCTGGCGGGCCGGGTCGTCGACACCCGGCCCGTTCCGGTGCCGCGCACGGGTCGCACGCTGCTGTGGCAGCACTTCCTGGGCCACCGGATCCGCACCGCCCGCCCGGTCTTCGACCCGCGCACGGTCACGTTGATGGACTTCCGCACGCCGCAGCCCGCGGGCGGGGTCGCGTTCGGCTACGTCCTGCCGACGTCGCCGACGGAGGCGCTCGTCGAGTACACCGAGTTCTCCTTCGACCTGCTCACCGACGAGCAGTACCGGGACCGGCTGGGTTCGTACCTGGAGCGCGCGGCGATCGGGGCGCACGAGGTGCTGGGGGAGGAGCGCGGGGTCATCCCGATGACCGACGCGCGGTTCCCGACGTCGGGGGACCCGCGGGTGCTGCGCTGGGGGGCGAACTCCGGTTCGGTCCGTCCCTCGACGGGCTACTCGTTCACGGCCCTGCAGCACCAGGCGGACGATCTCGCCCGGCAGGCGGTGCGGGGGAAGGAGTTGCGGTTGCCGCCGGCGCACCGGCCGCGGCACCTGCTCATGGACTCCCTCGTCCTGCAGGCGATGGCCACCGGCCGGGTGGACGGTGCCCGGTTCTTCGTGGACCTGTTCCGGCGCAACCCGGTCCACCGCGTGCTGGGTTTCCTCGACGGTTCCACGAACCCCGTCGAGGACCTCCGCCTGATGGCGACGTCCCCCCGCTCCGCCATGCTCCGCACCCTCCTCGACCGTGATCTTGCTGGGATTCCCAGCAAGATCACGGGTGGGAGGTGAGGGTCAGGCGTTGAGGACGGCTTCGATGTCGAGCTCGAGGTCGACCTTGTCGGAGACGACGAGGCCACCGTTGTCGAGCTTCGCGTCGAAGGAGAGGCCGAAGTCGCGACGGTTGATGGTGCCCTTGGCCGAGAACCCGGCGCGGGTGCCGCCGTAGGCGTCGGGGCCGAAGCCGGAGACCTCGAGGCCGAGGGTGATGGGCCGGGTGACGCCCTTGAGGGTCAGGTCGCCGGTGAGGACGAAGTCGTCGCCGTCGTGGGTCAGCGAGGTGGAGCGGAACGAGGCGGTGGGGTGGTTCTCGATCTCGAAGAAGTCGCCGCTCTTGATGTGGCCGTCGCGCTGCTCGTTGAACGTCGTCACGGTGGTGACGTCGACCTCGGCGGTGACGGCCGAGCCGGCCGGGTCCTGGCTGGTGACGATCTCGCCGGACACCGAGCCCAGGCGACCGCGCACCTTGCTGACGGCCATGTGGCGCACCGTGAAGGACACCTCGGAGTGCGAGGCGTCGATGGTCCACGTCCCGGCCAGGTAGCCGGGGACGGCGGGCAGTGCGCCCGTCGTCGTCGTGGTGGTGGACTCCGCGTCCTTGGTCTTTCCGCCGAACCAGCCCATGGTGACCTCCGCTAGGTGTTTGCAGCTTCAACTGCTCAACCCCGACGGTACACGGCGGTCGTTCAAGCGTCAACTACTTCAGACGACGGTGCCCCGTTCGAAGAACCAGGTCACCACGAGGGCTCCCGGGTCCACGACCCCGTCGACGACGGTGTGCCGGGTCCCGTCGGCCGCGGCGCGGTAGGCGGCGTGCAGAGCGGCTACCGCCGGGACGTCCGCGACGTCGGCCCCGGCGAGGGCGTCGGCGGCCGGCGCCATCGCGTCGACGAGCGACCCGGCACCCGGTGCGGGTGCTCCGGCGCGCTGGACGGCGAACATCCCGGCCCAGGCCGCGTCGGCCAGTTCGTGGGTGCCGGCCTCGCGACCGCAGGACCGCGCGAACTCCGCGAACCACGGCCCGAGCAGGGTGGGGATGCCGGGGACGGAGGCGAACCCGACCGCGACGGCGTCGAACACGTCCGCGGCCAGGACCGGCGGCGTCTTCGCCAGGATCGCGTCGGCGGCGCGGGCCGCCTCCTCGAGTTCCGGGCCGAGGCCGCGCAGTTCCTCCCCCCGGGAGGACACCTGCTCCTCGAAACCTCGCCACCAGGCCAGCACGCGTCGCACGTCCAGGTCGGCCACCCGCGTCCCCGCGACCGCTGCGACCCTGCGTCCGTCCTCGCGCAGTTCCAGGACGTTCTCCACCGGGGTGGCGACGTCCGTCGCCACGCGGGTCGTCTGTCGTTCCTTCACGGTGCACCTTCCTCAACGCCGAGGATCACGCTCCGAACGAGCGTGGCACGCGGTGCGACGGATCGCCACCTCTAGTGTGGCAGCGTGGACGTGGTGCTGAGGGGGGTCGAGGAGGCCGACTGGCGGCGCTGGCGCGACCTCCGTCTGCGCATGCTCGAGGACACCCCGCTGGCCTTCACCGAGACCCTCGAGACGGCCCGCCACCACGACGAGGCCGAGTGGCGCTTCCGCGTCCGCCGCACCCGCGAACCGGGGAGTTCCACCGTCGTCGCCCAGGCCGGCGAACGCTGGGTGGGCACCATGAGCGCCTTCACCCACCCGCAGGAGGGACTGTTCCTCGTCTCCGTCTTCGTCGATCCCGCCCACCGGGGTGCAGGGCTCGCGGACCGGTTGCTCGCCGAGGTCCTGCGCTGGGCGCGCAGTCGCCCCGGGGCCACCCGCATGACGTTGCACGTCCACGAGGACAACCCGAGGGCGCAGGGCTTCTACCGTCGCTGGGGTTTCCGCGACACCGGTGTCCGGGTCCCCTACGACCTCGACCCGACGCAGGACGAGGTGGAGATGCGCCTGGAGTTCGCCGAACCCGGTCGCTGACTCCCCGGCGTGCGTTCCCGGGTTCCGAGGTTCCCCTCGAGGTGGTGCTGGAGCACTCCGGGACCTGATCGTCCCGGCCAGGACGTCGCAGACTCCAGGAGGTCACGGAGAGTAGTCCCAAGAACAACCTCTCAGTGCTCAAGCGTGCTCAGGAACCCGCCGATGCTCGGGTTGTCGGTGACACTCAGTCCCGGCCCTGACTGACTGGAGCTCGACGTGACCATGCCCCGCACGCTCGCCGCCGTCCTCGTCTCCGGTGCTCTCCTCGCCGGTGGCGCAGCCCTGGCGCCCGCCGCGTCGGCCGCCGGGAACCCCACCGGCACCACTGGTCACCTGCGCACCGTCACCACCGTCACCACCACCGTCAAGACCGCCGCGAAGGTCACCGCGACCACCGACGGCCACCTCCGCTCCGTCGCCGACGGCCACCTCCGCTCCGTCACCGCAGGTCACCTGCGCTGACACGCCGGGCCCTGTGTCCATCCGGGTGCTCCGCTCGGGGGAGGATGGACCAATGGCCAGGATCGAGGACTACGCGCTCATCGGTGATCTCCACACCGCCGCGCTGATCGACCGCACCGGATCGATCGACTGGCTCTGCTTCCCGAGGTTCGACTCCCCGGCCTGCTTCGCCGCGTTGCTCGACACCCCGGACGCGGGACGCTGGCGCTTGGGACCCGTCGGTGGGGCCACGTGCAGCCGCCGCCGCTACCGCGGCAGCTCGCTGATCCTGGAGACGGAGTGGGACACCCCGGACGGCACCGTCCGCGTCACCGACTTCATGCCGCCGCGCGGCAACCACCCCGACGTCATCCGCATCGTCGAGGGCCTCGAGGGCGAGGTCCGCATGAGTTCCGAGCTCGCCCTCCGCTTCGACTACGGGTCGATCGTGCCGTGGGTCCGCCGGCGCGGCGACGAGCTCGAGGCCGTCGCCGGCCCGGACTCGGTCTGGTTCTGGAGCACCACCGACATCCAGGGACGCGACCTCACGTCCGTCTCCGACTTCGTCATCACCGAGGGTGAGCGCGTCCCGTTCGTCCTGACGTGGGGCAAGAGCCACGAGAAGATGCCGCACCGCCCGGACCCCTTCCACGCACTGCAGGACACCCTCGACTTCTGGGGGGACTGGAACCAGGCGGAGACCGTCGAGGGGCACTGGGAAGAGGCCGTCACGCGGTCGCTGGTGGTGCTCAAGGCGATGACCTACGCCCCCACGGGGGGAATAGTGGCCGCGGTCACGACGTCGCTGCCCGAGGAGATCGGGGGCACCCGCAACTGGGACTACCGGTACTGCTGGCTGCGCGACGCCACCTACACCCTGCAGGCCATGCTGCTCTCCGGCCACGTCGAGGAGGCCGGGGCCTGGCGCGACTGGCTGCTGCGGACGGTCGCGGGCGACCCCGGCGACCTGCAGATCATGTACGGCCTCGACGGCACCCGGCGCCTGCCCGAGATGGAACTGCCGTGGCTCAAGGGCTACGAGGGCTCCTCCCCGGTCCGCATCGGCAACGAGGCCGCCGGCCAGCTGCAGCTCGACGTGTGGGGAGAGGTGCTGGACAGCCTCTTCCTCGCCCGCCAGGCCGGCCTGGAACGCGAGGACGACTCGTGGAACCTGCAGAAGGCCCTCATGCACCACCTCGAGGCGCGGTGGCAGGAGGCCGACAACGGTCTGTGGGAGATGCGCGGCGACCGCCGCCACTTCACCCACTCCAAGGTCATGGCCTGGGTCGCGGCGGACCGGATGGTGCGCAGCGTCGAGGAGTTCGGCCTACCCGGACCGGTGCAGCGCTGGCGTCGCGTGCGGGACGAGATCCGCGCCGACGTCCTCGCCAACGGGGTCTCCCCGACGACGGGGACGTTCACCCAGTCCTACGGTTCCGACAACCTCGACGCGAGCCTGCTGCTCATCCCGCGCGTCGGTTTCCTGCCCTTCGACGACCCGCGCGTCGTGGCGACGGTCGACGCGATCCAGCGCGACCTCACCCAGGACGGGCTCGTGATGCGTTACCGCACGGAGGAGTCCGGCGACGGGCTCCCCGGTACCGAAGGGGTCTTCCTGGCCTGTTCGTTCTGGCTCGTCGACGCCCTGCACGGCATCGGCCGGACCGAGGAGGCGCGGGCGCTGTTCAACCGCCTGCTGTCGCTGCGCAACGACGTCGGGCTGCTGGCCGAGGAGTACGACCCCGTCTCCAAGCGTCAGCTCGGCAACTTCCCGCAGGCCTTCAGCCACTTCCCGCTCGTCGTCGCCGCCCACCACCTCACCAGCGGTGACGGCGGCGGACGCAGCGACGAGGTGAGCGACGACGTGTCCGACGGGGTCGAGGAGACCCTCGGCGGCGAGGTCCCCGCCCAGTCCTGACGAGCTGCGGGCCCCTCCGCTCGGGTGAGCCGAGGGGCCCGTGGATCAGTCCTCGACGGTGACCGAGACGCGGTCCGGGTAGAACGCCACGTGGCCGGTGATCGGGGCCACCGCGGGGGAGGCGTCCTCGTAGGTCCAGACCACGTCGGTGAGCTCCGCACCGCCCACGATCAGCGAGTAGTACGACGCCTCACCCTTGTAGGGGCACCACGACGTGGTGGCGGTCTTGCGCAGGAGGGCCGGGTCGACGTCGGACAGCGGCAGGTACTGCACGGCAGGGTAGGTCGACTCCTGCAGCGTCTGCGCCGACGTCGAGGTGGCGACCACGGTGTCGCCCACGCGCGCGACGACGCGCCCGGACGTCGGGGTCACGGTGATGGGGTGGTCGGGTCCGGGGACCTTCTGCTGGCGGGTGCTCATGTCCAGGGCAACTCCCGGGCGAGCCGCCCTCTTCCGCCGCGCCACTGCTCCGGAAGGACGAAGTTCGTCACCGGGGGTTGAGACGTCGGACCCGGTGCCCGATACCGGAACGTGGACTCAACTCCCCGCACCGTCGGTCGGAAGGGTGCCCTGCTGTGGTCGCTGAGTGCCCGGAACCCGCGCTCGGCCCGCCTGTGGGCGGCCGTCGCGCTCATGACCACGATCGTGACCTGCCTGGTCTCCGGTGCCACCACCATGGGCGGACTGCACTCCGCCAAGATCATCGCCCTGCTCGGCCTGGGCGCGCTGTCGGCGGTGCTGCTGAGCCTGCCGGTCGAACGGACGGCGCCGCTGGTCGTCCTCGCTCCCCTCGCCGGGGTGGGGGCGGTCGTGTGGCTCGACGTGCTCAGCCACGACGCGGGGGTCACCGGCCAGGTCTTCTTCGTCGTCCCGGTCGTCTGGGCGGCCGCGCAGCTCCGGTTCGCGGGCGCGCTCGTCGTCATGGTCGCCACCCTCACGGGCGAGGCGGTCGTCGTGTTCACGTTCCTGCCCGTCGACCAGGCCGTCACCGACTACGCCTACCTGACCGTCCTGCTGCTGCTCGTCGGTGGTGTCCTCACCCGGGCAGGGGCCACCCAGGAACGGCTCGTCGAGCAGTTGCGGCTCCAGGCCGGCGTCGACTCCCTCACCGGACTCGTCACCCGCCGGGTCCTGGACTCCGCCACCGAGGCCGCCGTCCGCGCCACCGGGAACACCGCCCTCGTCGTCATCGACCTCGACCGGTTCAAGGCCGTCAACGACACCTTCGGCCACCTCGGCGGGGACGCGGCGCTCGCCCACGTCGCGAACCTGCTGACCGGCTGCTGCCGCGACGGCGACGTCGTGGCCAGGATGGGCGGGGACGAGCTCGCCGTCCTGATGCTGGACTGCACGGCCGAGACCGCCGCCCGTCGCGCCCAGGCGTTCGTCGACGTCGTCCGCCGCACGCCCCTCCAGCTGCCCGGCGGGGTCGTCGTGCCGCTCTCCATCAGCGCCGGGCTGTCGTCGATGACCCTCGGGGTGACCCGCGCCGAGGACCTCTACGCCCGTGCCGACTCCGCGCTGTACGAGGCGAAGCGGGCCGGCCGCGACCGCCTCGCCCGCGCCGCCTGAGCTCAGCGCAGCCCGACGGCGTCCAGGCGCCAGAACACCGCGTCGTAGACGAGGGTCCCCGTCATCCACTCCTCGTGGCCCTCCAGCAGCACGACCTGGAACGCGGCCGGTGGGATCCGCAGCGACGGCCGCCGGAAACCGAGGTCCGCACCCGCGCGGAACCCCAGCCGCGAGTAGTACCGGGGATCCCCCTCGAGGAAGAGCAACGGGAACGTGGTCGCCTCGATCGCCGCCGCCACCAGGGCCTTCCCGACCCCCTGGCGCTGGTGCTGCGGCAGCACGCCGAGCGGGCTGAGGACCCCGACGTCGACCAGGCGCGGTGGCGCGTCGAGCAGGTTGCGACCGACCATCACGTGACCCACCACCGCGCCGTCCACCTCCGCGACGAGCGAGACCGGGTTCCCGGCGCGCAGCGCGTCGGTCAGCTCGGCGACCTTCACGCCGTGGTCGCCGAACGCGGCGAGGTGGACGTCGCGGACGGCGTCGTGGTCCCGGCGTTCCTCGGATCTGATGAGCACGCGGAGATTCGAGCAGACCGGGTACTGACCCGTCGAGGAGTTTCCGTTCCACGGGCGACCGCGGGGCGGACCCGCGGCGTGCGGTCCCGTCCCGCGGAGGGCGCACCCATCGGTGTCACCACGTGGAGTGAGGTGTGGGTGAGATGCATCCGGTGCCGGGGCGACCCCTTCGTCACACCCACAGGTGCAACCACGCCCGCGTGACGCGCACGGCATCATCGGCGATGAGTCCTGGTGCGGCGACGAGTCTGCACAGCGCAGAGACCACGAACCGACAGGAGCCGACCGTGCCCGAACCCGTCAAGGGCCCCCCGTCCTACTTCCCCGCCATCGAGGCGAAGTACGGCCACCCCGTCGCGCACTGGCAGCAGGCGCTGCGTGAGCGCAGGGCCGAGCAGCCGGGGGTCAAGCACATGGAACTCGTCGCCTGGCTGAAGACCGAGCACGGCATGGGCCACGGCCACGCGAACGCGCTGGTGGCCGCCACCCCGGCCGAGGACGCCTGAGTCAGACGGCGAGGGGCGCGCCGAACTCCACGTCCGCGGTCGACACCGTGCCGGCCGTGCGGCCGGGGGCGCTCTGGAAGCTCCAGTAGAGGTTCGTGTGCGCGATGACCTGCTCCGGCGGGGGCGCGCCCCACTCGCCGAGGTCCTCGGTGGTGTGGGCGTCGCCCACGAGGGTCACGTCGTAGCCGCGGGTGAAACCGCCGTGCAGCGTCGAGCGGATGCAGGCGTCGGACTGCGCCCCCGTAACGATCAACCGGCCGACGGAGCGTCGCGCCAGCACGGCCTCGAGGTCGGTGTCCTCGAAGGCGTCGCCGTAGCGCTTGTGCACCACGGGTTCGGCCGGGTCGGGGACGAGCTCGGACACGAACTGCCACTGTTCCGACCCCAGTGGGAGTTCCTCGCTGGAGTGCTGCACCCACACGACGGGCACACCGTCGGTGCGGGCGCGGTCGAGCAGGCGCGAGATGTTCGCGACGACGTTCTCGGTGTCCACGCTCGCGCTCATCACCCCCTGCTGGACGTCGATGACGAGCAGGGCGGTCTCGGAGCGGTCCGGCAGGGTCGTCACGGCACGACGTTAGGACTCCCCGCGGGGCGGGCGGAACCCCTCAGAGCGGACGGATCACCGCGTGCGGGGCGACGACGAAGGGCGCAGCGCCCGTCGGGGGGACGACGTTCCACGGCCCGAGGACGTCGCCGGAACCGGGGGTGTCGCTGGGACCGAGGATGCCCTGCTCGGGGAGCGCCGGTAGGTACAGCGGGTGCTCCAGGTGCAGGACGACCGGCGCCACCGGTCGCGGAGCGGCATGCGCGGGAGCCGTGTCGTGGTGCTGGACCAGGCCGAGGACGGCGGAGGCGAGCGCGGCGGCGCCGCCGATCACGGCGAGCGTCGTGGTCTGGCTCATGGCTGCTCCTCTGGGCCGAACGGGTGAGTCGTCCCCGGTGTCGGCATCGACGCGCCAGAACCTGAGCCGGTGTGGAACCGTTGCCGGGTGAAGCGACGGCTGGGTGGGGTGGTGAGCGCCGCCGTGGTCCCGATCGCCGCCGCCGTCGCCGTGTGGTCGCCGCTCGGGAACGCGTTCCCCGCCGAGGCGACGCGAGCGCCCCAGGCCGAGGTCGCCAAGCCCGCGACCCTGCGGACGACGGCCGGGCAGTGCGTCTGGGAACTGCAGCGGGCGGACCCCTACTCCGTCCTCGCCGGCGGGGAAGGCTCCCTCGCGACGTCCGCCCTCTACCGGTTCGCCGACGGCGAGACGCACTTCTGCGTGGCCTTCGCCGCGGGCAGCGTCGACAACCGCGTCGAGGTCGACTCCCTGGGCCGGCAGGTCCTCTGGGGGTGGGTGAAGAACCAGGACGGCTCCTTCGACGCCTCGCTGTTCGGACCCCGGAAGGCCGGCTACGCCCGGGTCGTCGTCTCCACCCCCGACGGCCAGCAGTACCAGGCGATCTTCCTCGACCGGTACTGGTGGACCCCCGTGCACGTCGCGGACCAGTCCCTCCTCGACGACAGCCGGTGGACGGCCTACGACCGCTACGGCCGCCTCGTCGGCCAGGGGCGCGTCTCCACCGACTACTGAAGCGCTGGTGTGGAACGTTCGTCCTCCTGAAGCGTCCTGAGGGTGTGAGAGCAGTCAGCGACGCCCCCGCAGAGGCGACCGTCGAGCGGGACCCCGAGGCCCGGTACCAGGACCTCTTCCGCCGGCACTTCCGCGCGACCGTCCGGCTCGCGCAGCTGCTGGGCGCCGACGACGCCGAGGACGTCGCCCAGGAGGCGTTCGTCCGCCTCCACGAACACCGACGGCGACTGCGCGACCCCGCCGCTGCCCTCGCCCACGTCCGGCGCACGACCGCGAACCTCGCCACCTCCCGGCTCCGCCACCTGCGCGTCGTCCGTCGCACCCCCGGCGAGGTGCCCCGCACCGCGGCCTCCGCCGAGGAGACCGTCGTCGCCGCCGAACAGGTCGACGAACTCCGCACCGCGCTGGGGAAGCTGTCCGCCCGCCACCGCGAGGCCCTCGTCCTGCGCTACTGGCTCGACCTCCCCGTCGCCGAGGTCGCCGACGCGCTCGACGTGCCCGTCGGCACCGCCAAGTCCACGATCTCCCGCGCCCAGGCGGCGCTCGCGAACCTGCTGGAGGACCGCTCGTGAACGCAGAAGAACTCCAGCAGCGCCTCGACGCGGTCGCCGCCCCGCACGGGTCCGCGTCCGAGGACCAGTGGGCGCGCAACCGGGAACTCGTCGGCGCTCGCCGTCGTCGGCGCCGGATCGGGGGTGGTGTCGCCGCCGGTCTCGCGGCCGCGGCCGCCGTCGTCATCGCGGTGACGTGGAACCCTGCCGCGAACCCCCTGTCCGTGCAGCCGGCCGGCCCGGTCCGGGCGCAGGTGGTGGACCCGTCGACCCTGACCTCCCTCGCCGAGAAGTGTCCGCGCAACAGCCCTCAGCTCGCGGTCGTCACTGCGCTCGCGGGCGCGACCAGCGTCGACGGTCGAGGTGTGCTCTACCAGGTCGCGGGTGGCGGGACGTGGTTCTGCGCCTCCCTGGACGCCGGCAGCGTCGGAGGCCGCGTCGGCGTGCTGATCTCGGACGATCGACCCGACGACCAGGCCGACGTGAGCTGGGTCGGTGTCGGGGAGTCCGACCCCGCCACGGCCTCGGTCTTGGGACTCCGCGGAACCGACGACGCCCGCGTCGTGGTGTCGACCCCGGACGGCCGGGAGTTCGAGGCCGCGTTCATCGACCGGTACTGGTGGACGCCGGTGCCCGTCGCGAAGGCGACCGATCTCGACGAGAGCACCTGGGCGGCGTTCGATCGGCAGGGACGGCTCGTCCACCAGGGTCGTCTGTCGAGAACCGCGACGAACTGAGGTTCAGTGGCTCCGCGTCGCGACCCCGGCCACCTCGGCCGCGGCGCGGGCCTGCTCCTCGGGGGTGTGCGTGCTCGTGCAGAGGATCCGGTGCAGCACGATCGCGACGATGGCCCCCGAGGAGATGCCGGAGTCGAAGATCGTCTGGAACCAGTCGGGGGTCCGGGCGTAGATGCCGGAGTTGACCGTCGGCAGCAAACCGACGCCGAGGGCCACGGCGATCATCAGCAGGGCCCGGCTGTCCAGCGTGCAGGACGCGAGCGTTCGGATGCCGCTCGCCGCGACCATCCCGAACAACGCCACCCCGGCCCCGCCGAGGACGGCGACGGGAACGGAACCCACGACGGCGCCGAGCTTCGGCACCAGGCCCAGGACGACGAGGATCCCGCCCGCGAACGTCGCGACGTAGCGGGAACGGACCCCGGACAGGCTCACCAGCCCGACGTTCTGCGCGAACGCCGTGTAGGGGAACGTGTTGAAGACCCCGCCGAGGACGGTGGACAACCCGTCGGCGCGCAGTCCGTCGGCGATGTCGCGGGGTTCGAGGCGCTGGTCGACGATCTCACCGATGGCCAGCACGTCGCCCGTCGTCTCGGTCATGATGACCAGCGCGACGACGCACATCGCGATGACGGAACCCACCTGGAACGAGGGGGCGCCGAACGCGAACGGCGTCGAGATCCCGAACCACGCCTGGTCACCGACCCCGGTCACGTCGACCTTGCCGGCCACCGCGGCGACGACGGTTCCGACGACGATCCCCAGCAGGATCGCGACGCGGGCGACGGCAGGCGGTGCGAGACGTTCGACGAGCAGGATCGCGACCAGGGTGAACAGCGCGAGCAGCAGGTTCGACGGGGCGCCGAAGTCGGCGGTGCCCGTTCCGCCACCGGCCCAGCCGGCGGCGACGCTCATGAGCGACAACCCGATGAGCAGGATGACGGTGCCGGTGACCAGCGGCGGGAAGAACCGCAGGAGCTTCGAGAACACCGGGGCGAGCACCACCATGAACACGCCGCAGGCGATGACCGAACCGTAGATCGCGGCGACCCCGTGCTGGGTGCCGATGGTGATCATCGGGCCGACGGCGGCGAAGGTGCAGCCCTGCATCAGGGGCAGCCGGACCCCGAACCGCCAGAAACCCACCGACTGGACGATGGTCGCGATCCCGGCCACGAACAGGTCCGCCACGATGAGGTGGGCGAGGTCGTCGGGCGACATCCGCCCGGCCGAGATCATCGCCCCGCCGACGATGAGCGGCACCGCGACGGCGCCGGCGTACATCGCGAGGACGTGCTGCAACCCGAGAGGAGCGAGCCGCCGCAGGGGCGGGACCTCGTCGACCGGGTGGACGCCGTGCTGAAGCCGCAGTTCGCTCACCATCACAGCACGCTGGCACGCGAACACCGGCGGCGGAACAGGCTGCGCGGAACTCGCGTGTGAAGAGTGTGTTACGCGGACCGCGTTCCGGGGGGGAGGTCCTCGGGGTGGTCGACGTCCGCAGCCGCCCCCGGAACCTCGACGGCCGTCCACGGGATCTCACCGAAGAGCGCGTTCAGACCGGACCCGGTGTCCGCGAGTTCCAGGGCGCGGGTCACGTGCGCGCGGCCGACCAGCACCGGGTGACCGGGACGTCCGCGCTCGACCCCCCGCGCCAGCACCGTCGGCGAGGCGTGCGCGAGCACGGCCCGCACCCCCGCGACGTCGATCCCGGGCAGGTCGACCAGGGTGACCAGCACCGCCTCGGCCTGTCGGGCCAGCGGGTGCCGCAACGCCCGGGCCAACCCGGCCCCGGGCCCGCGGGAGGAGTCCGGGACCTCGACCGCGACGACCCCGACGGGCAGTTCCTGCCCGGTGCGCAGGGTGACCAGGACGGACGCGCACTCCGCCGCCAGCAGCAGCTCGGCGGTCGCCGCCGCGAACGTCCGGCCGTCGGGGTGATGCAGCAGGGCCTTGGGCGCACCCATCCGCCGGCCCGCCCCCGCGGCCAGCACGATCCCCACGACACCCACCCGCGGATCGAACCATGTTTCCGTCAGGTTTCCCCGCGCGGGTGGGTCGGGGTCGGTTCTGGAGGTTCGTCCAAACCCGTGTCCCGGTGGGCTGGGAACGTTGGTGCCCCGGAGGCTGCGCGCCGGGCGTCGCGCAGGTGACACTGGTCGCAGGAACGTGGAGAGGGGGAGGGTCCGTGGGCATCGGTGAGCTCGACGACGCCGGGACGGCGCGCTGCGAGGAGTTGCTGCGCACCTGCTGCGACGCGCCGGCCTGGGCGGCGCGGACGGCCGCGCGACGCCCCTTCGGATCGCTGGCGAGCCTGCTGGAGATCGCCGACGAGGAACTCGCCGCGACCTCCGAGGCCGACGTCGACGTCGCCCTGGCCGCGCACCCCCGGATCGGGGAACGCTCCGAGAGTGCCGACTCCCGACGTGAACAGGCGGGTGCGCTGGCCGCCGGTTCCGACGTGCTGGACGAGCTCGCGACGGGGAACCGGGCCTACGAGGAGAAGTTCGGGCACGTCTACCTGGTCTGCGCGGCGGGCAAGGGCGCCGAGGAACTCCTCGCGATCCTGGACTCCCGCCTCGACAACGACCCGGACACCGAGCGGAAGGTCCTGCGCGAGGAGCTCGCCGCGATCACCCGGCTCCGCCTGACCCGGCTGGTGGAGTCGTGACCAGCCTCTCGACGCACGTCCTGGACGCCGTCACCGGAACCCCGTCCGCGGGGATGTCGGTGGTGCTGGCCGACGCGGACGGAACCCTCGTCGCGAGCGGGACCACCGACGACGACGGCCGCGCCCGCCTGGCCGAGGAACTCGCGCCGGGAACCTACCGGCTCACCTTCCGGACCGGGCCCTGGTTCACCGCCGCCGGTCGTGAGACGTTCTACCCCGAGGTCGTCGTCGCCTTCTCCGTCGGTGCCGACCGCGCCCACCTGCACGTCCCCCTGCTCCTCTCACCGTTCGCCTACTCCACCTACCGAGGGAGCTGACACGATGGCCGTCTACCTGGCGGGTCACCAGTACGGCAAGGCGGAGAACCGCGTCGTGCGGTTCCAGCGCGACACCCCGCGCCACGAGATCGTCGACCTCAACGTCACCTCCACCCTGCGCGGCGACTTCGCCGACGCCTACCTCACGGGTGACCAGACGAAGGTCCTGCCCACGGACACGCAGAAGAACACGATGTACTCCTACGCCAAGGAGAAGGGCATCGCCAGCGTCGAGGGGTACGCCCTCGACCTGGCCCGGCACTTCGTGGACGACGTGGAACCCGTCAGCGGCGCCCGCATCGATGTCGACTCCTACCTGTGGACCCGCGCCACGGTGAACGGCGCGGAGCACGACCACAGCTGGACGCGCTCCGGCAGCGAGGTCCGCACCGCCGCGATCACGGTGTCCGGCAAGGAGTCCGAGCAGGAGACCCACGTCGTCGCCGGGCTCAAGGAGTTCACGCTGCTCAAGTCCACGGGGTCGACGTTCAAGGACTTCATGGTCGACGAGTACACGACGCTGGAACCCACCGAGGACCGTGTGATGGCGACCTCGCTGGTCGCGACCTGGCGCTACGACGCGACCTGCCTGCAGGAGGGGTTCGACTTCGACGCCGCCTACGACGCCGTCAAGGCCGCCATGGTCACCCAGTTCGCGACGGTGCACTCCAAGGCCCTCCAGCAGACGTTGTGGCTCATGGGCAAAGCTGCGATCGAGACTGTCCCGGCCGTCGCGGAGGTCCGGCTGGTGGCGCCGAACAAGCACCACTTCCTCTACGACCTGGCCCGTTTCGGGGTCCAGAACTCCGGCGAGGTGTTCCACGCCGACGACCGCCCCTACGGCCTGATCCAGGCCGTCGTGGCCCGCGACGACGCCCCGCCCGCTCCGCTCGCGTGGCAGCAGTGACGGGGCAGCGCACGGGACGACGCGTGGGCGACCAGGGGTTCCTCGACCTCGCCGTCGACCTCGCCGTCCGGAACGTCGCCGACGGTGGGGGTCCCTTCGGGGCCGTCGTCGTCCGCGACGGCGTCGTCCTCGCGCGGGGCCAGAACCGCGTGACCCGCGACAACGACCCGACCGCGCACGCGGAGGTCCAGGCGATCCGCGCGGCCTGCCTCGAACTCGGCTCGTTCAGCCTCGCCGGGTGCACGTTGTACTCCAGCTGCGAACCGTGCCCCATGTGCCTGGCGTCCGCGTTGTGGTCGCGCGTGGACCGCGTGCTCTTCGCCGCCGACCGGGACGACGCGGCGCGCGGGGGGTTCGACGACCGTGCGTTCTACGAGTTGTTCGACACCCCGCGTTCGCAGTGGTCGGTCCCCGTCGTCCAGCAGCGCGACGGGAACTCGCCCGCGCCCTTCGACGCCTGGCTCGCGAGCGTCGAACGTGTCGACTACTGACTCAGCTCCGGTCCAGCAGTCCCAGCGCGACCTGCAGGTCCACCACGTCGTCGACGTCGCGCAGGTCGCGGTCGAGCAGCGACTCGACACGGCCGAGCCGGTAGCGCACGGTGTTCTGGTGGACGTGCAGCAGCGCAGCGGTGCGGGTGGGCGAGCGGCCCTCCCGCAACAGCGTCCGCAACGTCAGCAGCAGGTCGGGGTCGTCCAGCACCCCGGCGAGGACGCGCTGGGCGAACAGGCGCCGCTCCTCGACCGGCACCGACCGCAGCAGGTCCTCGACGCCGCCGGTGTCGCGGTCGTGCTCCACGTGGGGGCCCGGTCGGCCCTGGGCGGAGCGCAGCGCCCGCCGGGCTCCGGCGACCGCCTCGGCCCGGTCCTGGACGGCCCGGCTGACCCCGACGACCAGCGGGCGACCCGTGCGGCGCAGTCGTCGCTCGAGGAGGTCCACGTCCTCGGTGAGCACGACGCCGTCCACGACGACGTGCGCCCGGTCCGCGAGGGCGTCCAGGACGAGGTCGAGTTCCTCGGCCACGACGCCCAGGACCGCTCCGGACGGTGCCGCGGGGTTCTCCGGGAGCCGTCGGTGCAGGGCCAGCACCCCGGCCAGCGCCGTGAGGGTCACCTCCGGCAGGCCGTCGGCGACCAGCCGCCACGGTGCGGGGCCGTCGCCGACCGGCCGTCCCGGCGGAGCCAGGGCGAAGAGCAGGTCGACCTCGTCCTCGGAGAGCGGACCGCCCGCGAGCAGCCGGCCGGTCGCGGACAGCACCCGCACCCCGGGCAGCCCGCCCACGACCTCCGACAGCCCACGGCCGGCCGCCAGTGCGGCGAGCAGGCGCTGCACGGTGTCGTCGCGCGGGCCCACGGCGGCGTCGACGAACGCGTTCACCTGGTGGAAGGCGGTCTCGGCCGGGACCGCGAACACCGGCAGCCCCACGGCCTCCGCCGCGGCGACGACGTCCGCGGGCACCTCGCCGAGCAGTCCCTCGCCCACGGCCAGGGCGCACGCGCCCGCGGCTTCGACGGACGCCACGAAGGCGGGGCTGTCGTCGGCGTCGCGGCGCCAGGCCAACCCGGTCAGCACGAGGTGGCCGACGGCGACGTAGCGGCCCGGGTCGCGCAGGTCGACGGTGGTCGTCCCGGTCACCGGGCGGTCCAGGGACGCCTGCGACCCGCCCAGCCAGCGCAACCCGAGGTCGCCCCGGGAGAGGTCGGCCACCCGCACGCCAGCACCTCCGGAAGCAGCCCATGGACCTGAACACGATCGAGACCATCATCCCCGTCCGCGACCGCGACGCGCTGCGTCGCGCCCACGACGGCGACCCGGCGACGTCGGTCCTGGCCGGTGGGACGTGGTTGTTCTCCCTCCCGCAGCCGCACCTGCGGACCCTCGTCGACCTGACGACGTTGGACTGGGAACCCTTCGCCGTCACCGACGCGGGCCTGCGGCTGGCCGCCACCTGCCCCGTCGGGGCCCTGGAGTCGATCCCCGTCCCGCCCGACTGGACCGCGCGGGTCCTGTTCCGCCAGTGCACCCGGGCGCTGCTGGCCTCGTACAAGGTGCGTTCGGTCGCGACCGTCGGCGGGAACGTCTGCGCCGCCCTCCCGGCCGGGGCGATGACGTCGCTGACCGCCGCCCTCGACGGGGTCGCGGAACTCTGGGCGGCCGACGGCGGGGTCCGCCGGGTGCCGGTCGCGGAGTTCGTGACCGGCGACAACCGCACCGCGCTGGAACCCGGTGAGGTGCTGCGGGCGATCGACCTGCCCGCCGGCGCGTTGCGCGCGACGACGGCGTTCCGCCGGGTGGCGCTGGCCCGGCTCGGACGCTCGGCGTCGCTGGTCGTCGGGCGGCGCGAGCTCGACGGGAGGTTCACCCTCACGGTGACGGCGTCCACCCCGCACCCGCTGGTGTTCTCCCACCCCTCCGTCCCGGACCCGCGGACCCTCGTCGCCGAGGTCGAGGAGCGGGTCCAGGCCGGACCGGGGTGGTTCGACGACGTCCACGGCGCCCCCGACTGGCGCCGGGCGACGACGTTGCGCTTCGCCGCCGAGATCGTGGAGGAACTCTCGTGAAGCTCGTGGTCAACGGGGAGACCCGCGACGTCCAACCCCGGGCGGGGCAGTGCCTGCGGACGCTCCTGCGGGAGAGTTCGCACGTCGAGGTGAAGAAGGGGTGCGACTCCGGCGACTGCGGCGCCTGCACCGTCCTGGTCGAGGGGAGCCCGGTCCACTCCTGCCTCTACCCCGCGCTGCGCGCGGCCGACCGGGAGATCACCACCGTCGCCGGACTGGGAACGCCGGAGGCGCTCAGCCCCGTGCAGCAGCGGTTCGTCGACGCCGCGGGTTTCCAGTGCGGTTTCTGCACCGCGGGCATGGTGGTGACGGCCTCGGCGTTCGACGACACCCAGCGCGCCGACCTCGCCGAGCACCTCAAGGGGAACCTCTGCCGGTGCACCGGGTACCGCGCGATCCGCGAGGCGATCACCGGCGGCGACCTGGAACCGTTGCCCACCAGCGGGAAGGTGGGGGAGCGGGTCGGTGCCCCCGCGGGTCGCCGCGTCGTCACGGGCGCGGAGCGCTACACCCTCGACCACGTCCCGGGCGGCCCGGACGAGGTGCCCGGCGACGTCCTGCACGTCGCCGTCCTGCGCAGTCCGCACGCGCACGCCCGGATCACCCGCATCGACCCCGCGGCCGCCGAGACCCTCGAGGGCGTCCACCTCGTGCTGACCCACGAGAACGTCCCGCAGACGCTGTTCTCGACGGGCCGGCACGAGAACCGCCTCGACGACCCGGACGACACGCTGATCCTCGACCCGGTGCTCCGCCACGTCGGGCAACGCGTCGCGGCCGTCGTCGCCGAGGACCTGACGATCGCCGAGGAGGCGTTGCGCCGCATCGTCGTGGAGTACGAGGAACTCCCCGCCGTGTTCGACCCGGCCCTCGCCCGGGAACCCGGCGCACCCCTGGTCCACGGCGACAAGGACGCCACGGCCTCCCGCATCGGCGACCCGCAGCGCAACGTCGTCGCCGAACTGCACGGCGGGGTCGGGGACGTTGACCTGGCCCTCGCCCGGGCCGACGTGACGGTGTCGGGGACCTGGCAGACCCAGCGCGTCTCCCACGTCGCCCTCGAGACCCACGCGGCAGTGTCGTGGCTGGACGAGGACGGCCGGCTGGTCGTCCGGGCCAGCACCCAGGTGCCGTTCCTGGTGCGCGACGAACTCGCCCGCATCCTCGGGTTGGAGCCCGACCGGGTCCGGGTCTTCGCCGCCCGGGTCGGCGGGGGTTTCGGCGGCAAGCAGGAACTCCTCGTCGAGGACCTCGTCGGGTTGGCGACCCTGCGGACGGGACGCGCCGTCCAGTACGAGACGACCCGCGGGGACACCCTCTCGGCGATGCCGACCCGCCACCCGTTCCGGGTGTCCGTGCGGTTGGGGGCCACGCAGGACGGAACCCTCACCGCCCTGGCGTTGGAGGTGCTGTCGAACGCCGGTGCCTACGGCAACCACTCGCCCGGGGTGATGTTCCACGGCTGCCACGAGACGGTGGCGACCTACCGCTGCGAGAACAAGCGGGTCGACGCGCAGGCCGTCTACACGAACACCGTCCCCTCCGGCGCGTTCCGCGGTTACGGACTGGGGCAGGTCGTGTTCGGCCTCGAGTCGGCCATGGACGACCTCGCCCGTGAGCTCGGGATGGACCCCTACGAGTTGCGGCGGCGCAACGTCGTGGTGCCCGGTGACCCGTTCGTCGTGACGTCCTACCCCTCCGACGGGTCCGAGGCCGACGACGGTCTGCGCTACGGCAGCTACGGACTCGACCAGTGCCTCGACCTGGTCGAGGAGGGCATGAGCCGGGACGGCGAACCCGCCCCCGAGGGTCCGCAGTGGCGGACGGGTTCCGGGATGGCGCTGTCGATGATCGCGACCACCCCGCCCCGGGGGCACTTCGCCGACACCAGCGTGCGGTTGCTGGCGGACGGGACCTGGGAGCTGAACGTCGGCACGGCCGAGTTCGGCAACGGGACGAGCACCGTCCACCACCAGATCGCGGTCTCCGCCCTCGGGACGACCGCCGACCGTCTCCGCCTGCGCCAGAGCGACACCGACGTCACGCGGCACGACACGGGCGCGTTCGGCTCGGCCGGTTCCGTCGTCGCCGGCAAGGCGCTGCTGTCGGCGTGCGAGCAGGTCGCGGACCAGGTGCGGACGCTCGCCGCCGACCTGCTCGGAGTGGGAGTGCGGCAGGTGGAGCTCGGCCCCGCGGCGGCGAGCGGCGAAGGCCGGTCGGTGACCCTGCCGGAACTGCACGCGGAGGGTCTGCGCCGCAACGGTTCAGCGCCCGAGGCCCACGGTGATGAGGACGCGGCGCTGCGCTCCGTCGCGTTCAACGTCCAGGGTTTCCGCGTCGCGGTGGACGTCGACTCCGGCGAGGTGCGGATCCTGCGCTCCGTCCACGCCGTCGACGCGGGGACCGTCCTGAACCCGGTGCAGTTGCGGGGTCAGGTCGAGGGCGGTGTCGCGCAGGCCATCGGGTCGTCGCTGTTCGAGGAGGTCCGCGTCGGGCCGGACGGCCGGAGCCCGACGGTGTCGTTGCGGGAGTACTACGTCCCCCGGATCGACGACCTGCCCGACACCGAGGTCCGCTACGCCGACACCTACGACACGATCGGCCCGCTCGGGGCGAAGTCGATGAGCGAGGCGCCCTACAACCCCGTCGCCCCCGCTCTGGCGAACGCGATCCGGGACGCGATCGGCGTCCGGTTGTTCGAGCTCCCGATGTCCGCCGACCGCGTCTGGCGAGCCACCCCCGACGCGTGATCGTGCTGGGACTCCCAGCACGATCACGGGTCGGTGGGGATCAGGAGCGGACGGTGGTCCCGCCGAGGTGCAGGTCGGCGTCGGCGGGCAGTCCGTCGTCGACCCGGACACCGCGGGTGGCGGGTTCCCAGCTCGAGGCCGTCACGGTGTAGTTCCCGCCGGCGACGTCGCTGAACTCGTAGCGGCCGTCGACGTCGGTGGTGGTGACCTCCGCGACCCGGCCGGTCGCGTCGACGAGGGTCACGGTCGCGCCGGCGTGGGCGGTGGAACCCGCGCCGGCGGTCACGGTCCCGGTCACCCGGCCGCCGCTGCTGAGGAGCAGGTCCACGACGAGCGCCTCGTCGTCCCCGACCTCGGTGGAACGGGCGGTCGGCCGGCTCCGACCGGAGCGGGTCGTGAGCACGTAGGTGCCGCCGGACAACCCGTCGAACGTGTACCCGCCCTCCGCGTCGGTCGTGGTGGAACCCACGACCCGGCCGGTGACGTCGGTCAGGGTGACGAGGGCGCCGGGGACCCCGGACCTCTCCTGCAGCACCCGTCCGGTGAGCGCGGAACGTCCGGCGAGGGTCACGTCGTGGGTCAGCGCGGAACTCCCGACGGCGACCAGCGTCGCGTGCGGGGACAGGTGCCCGGCCGCCGTGATGAGGAGGTAGGTGCCGCCGGTGGGGACGGGGAGTTCGTAGGCGCCGTTCTCGGTGGAGGTTCCGCGGGCGACCTGGCGGCCGGCGGAGTCGGTGAGGGTCAGGACGGCCCCGGCCAACGGTCGGGAACCCCCGGTCGTGACGTTGCCGCGCACCGCGAGGGCCGGGGTGGGCCGCTGCTGCGGAACCGGGGACGGTTCCCGGGGCGCGGGTTCCGTCGGAGTGGTGTCCACGGCGGCCGGTGCCGCCGTCGCGGGCTGGGCGCGCGGGATGAGCGCCGCGATGACCACGGCCAGCAGCGCAGCACCCGACGCGACGATCAGGATGGTCTTGAAACCCCGTTCCGCCGGGATGGCCACGCCACCGGCGACGACGGCCGAGGAGGCCAGCACCGCGCCGGACACCGCACTGGCGACGGAGGAACCGATGGAGCGGACCAGGGTGTTGAAGCTGTTCGCGGAGGCCGTCTCGCGCACCGGGACGGCGGACATGATGAGCGCGGGCATCGAGCCGTAGGCGAAACCGACGCCGGCGCCGATGATCCCGGTCACGATCGAGAGCTGCCAGACCGCGTCCGTGAAGAACACGCCGACGGCGTAGCCGATCGCGACGACGAGACCGCCGATCATCAGGCTGACCTTGGGCCCGTGGCGACGGGTCACGTTCGCCGAGATCGGCGCGGTCACCATCATGACGAGGCCACCGGGCAGCATCGCGAGGCCGGCGGTGAGCATCGACTTCCCCAGACCGTAACCGGTCTGCGTCGGCAGCTGGATGATCTGCGGGATCACCAGCGACATCGCGAACATGGCGAAACCGAGGGCGACGGAGGCGAGGTTCGTCAGCAGGACCTGCGGGCGGGCGGTGGTGCGCAGGTCGACGAGGGGTTCGCGGCTGCGCAGTTCCCAGATCCCCCAGAGCACGGCGAGGACGGCGCCGCCGACGAGGCAACCGAGCGTCTCGCCGCTCGCCCAGCCCCAGTCCTTGCCCTTGGAGACGCCGAGCAGGATCGCGACGAGGGTCACGGACAGGCCGACCGCGCCCAGCAGGTCGATCCGTCCGCCGCGGGCACCGGACGCGGACGGGATGAGGGTCAGGACGAGCACGAACACGATCGCGCCGAGCCCGCCGGCGACCCAGAACAGCCAGTGCCAGTCGAGGTTGTCGGCGATGAGCGCGGCGGCCGGCAGACCGAGGGCGCCACCGACACCGAGCGAGGCGCTCATGAGCGCGGTGGCCGGCCCCAGCTTCTCGGCGGGCAGGATGTCGCGCATCAGGCTGATGCCGAGCGGGATGACGCCGGCGGCGAAACCCTGGAGGGCCCGGCCGACGATCATCGGCGTGAGGCTGTCGGAGAGGGCGCACACGACCGAACCGATCACCATCGCGGCGATGCTCGCGAGCAGCAGCGGCCGCTTGCCGAACATGTCGCCGAGGCGGCCGGCGATCGGGGTGGCGACCGCGCCGGCGAGCAGCGTGGCGGTGATCGCCCAGGAGGCGTTGGACGCCGAGGTCCCGAGGTAGACCGGGAGCTGACCCACGATCGGGATGACCAGGGTCTGCATGAGGGCGACGGAGATGCCGCCGAGGGCGAGGATCGCGACGATCACGCCGACGGGGCGTTCGGCGTGGCCGGGGGAGGCGGCGACGGGTGCTGCTGCGGACATCGGGGTCCTTCGGTCGTCGAGTTAAGTCAGATGCTTGACTTAGTTGAGCACGGCGACAATGGTCGTCGCAAGGGGCGAGCAGGACCAGAGGGGGAGACGGTGGGACCAGCGGTGCGGAACGCCTCGAGGGGTGAGGCCACGCGGACGGCGATCATCGAGGCCGCCGAACGGCTCTTCGCCGAGCACGGTCTGGACGGTGTCTCGCACCGGCAGATCAGTTCGGCGGCGGGACAGGGCAACAACGCCGCTGTCGGCTACCACTTCGGGACGACGGGCGACCTCGTCGCCGCCATCGTCGAGCGCCACACCACGCCGATCGACGCCCTCCGGGGTGCGATGGCCGACCGTGTCGCGGGGTCCACAGACATCCGGGACTGGGTGGACTGCCTCTTCCGGCCGATGGCCGAGCACCTGGAGTCGCTCGGTTCACCGACCTGGTGGGCCCGGCTGTCCGCCCAGCTCGCCGCCGACCCCCGCCGTCACGCGCTGTACGTCCAGCACGCGCTGCGCTCCGACGCGTTGAGCCGCACCGTCGCGGGCTTCACGGCCTGCCTGCCCGACCTGCCGGAACCCGTCCGGGAGGAACGCGCGGCCATGTCGCGGCTGCTCTCGGTGCACGTCTTCGCCGACCGCGAGACCGCGCTCGCCGAGGGGAGCCCCACCCCCCGGGCGAGCTGGTCCGAGACCGCCGACGGTGTCGTCGACGCGATGGTCGGATTGTGGACGGCCCCGGTCACCCACCCCGCCTGACCCCCCGCGGGGGGG